>CABUTL010000112.1 GCA_902494375.1 uncultured Collinsella sp. | reverse complement strand
TCGGCACCGCGCGCGCCACGGCACGGGTGAGTGCCAGGTCAAAGCCGGCCTTGGTGCCGTCGCGATCCATACTGGTCAGCAAGATCTCGCCGGCGCCGCGACGAGCCGCTTCCTCGGCCCACGCCACCGCGTCGATACCCGTGGCGTTGCGGCCGCCCGCCGTAAAGACCTCCCACTTATCGGCGCCCGGCTCCCCGGGCAGCCCCACGCGCTTGGCATCGATCGCCACGACCACGGCCTGGCTGCCAAACGCCGCGGCAGCCTGGCCAATCAGCGACGGGTCGCGCACGGCGGCAGAGTTGAGCGACACCTTGTCAGCACCGGCTGCAACCATGGTGCGCATGCCCGCCAGGTCGCGAAAGCCGCCGCCCACGGTATAGGGAATAGCGAGCTCCTCGGCCGCATGCGCCGCCATCTCGATGGTCGTCGCGCGGTTGTCGCTCGTGGCGGTAATGTCCAGGAAGACAACCTCGTCCGCACCCTCGCGGTCGTAGGCGCGGGCTAGCTCCACCGGGTCGCCCGCATCGCGCAGGCTCACAAAGTTGACGCCCTTGACCACGCGGCCGTCCTTGACGTCCAAGCAGGGAATCACGCGTTTGGTAAGCATGGGCTACTCCTCCCCTCGGGCGGCGGCCAGCGCCTGGGCCAGCGTAAAGTTGCCCTCATAGAGCGCACGACCGGTAATGGCGCCTTCAATCGCGCCCTCACCCACCGCGGCCAGCGCGCGGATGTCGTCGAGCGTCGAGATGCCGCCCGAAGCCACGACGGGAAAGCCCGCGACCTCGGCCACATGACGATACGCTGCCACATCGATGCCCGTCTGCATGCCATCGCGCGCGATGTCGGTATACACCAGATGCTTAAAGCCCAGCTCGGTAAGCTGCGCCACGGCATCGTCGAGCACCACGCCCGCGCCGTCACGCCAGCCGTTCACCTTGACCTGACCGTCGCGCGCGGCGATGTCTGCCACCAGCAGCTCGCCAAAGCCTTGGGCTGCCACCTCGGCAAAACCCGGCTCGGTCACCAGCACGGTGCCCAGCGCAATGCGGCGAGCACCATAGCCGGCCAGCTCGTCGATGCGTGCGAGCGAGCGGACGCCGCCGCCCACGTCCACGGACAGACCGTCGACGCCGCAGATGGCCTTAATCGCCGCCGAGTTGGCAGCGCATGTGTCCTCGTCCTCGCCAAAGGCAGCGGATAGGTCGACGACATGCACCCAGCTTGCGCCCTGCTCGGCAAACGAGCGGGCAACGGCCACGGGGTCGTCGGAATATACCTTGCAGCGGCTGCGGTCGCCGCGCTCCAGGCGTACAACCTTGCCGCCGATCAGATCGATTGCGGGAAACAGGATCATCGGCCGACCTCCTCGACGATGTTGACGAAGTTCTTAAGGATGCGCTGACCCAGCGCGGAGGATTTCTCGG
Organism: uncultured Collinsella sp.; assembly: GCA_902494375.1. Classification (GTDB taxonomy): domain Bacteria; phylum Actinomycetota; class Coriobacteriia; order Coriobacteriales; family Coriobacteriaceae; genus Collinsella. The sequence continues at coordinate 4,049 of CABUTL010000112.1, read as the reverse complement.
GATGGAACTGGCAGCCCCACACGTTGCCATGGCGCACGATGCACGGGAAACTCCGTGTATAGTGCGTGCGCGCCAACACATCGGCGGCATCGACGTCGTCGGCCACCGCGTAGCTGTGGGTGAAGTACATGTTGGCGCCCTCGGCAAAACCGGCAAGCAGCGGATCAGCCGCACCGGCGGACGTCATGTGCACCTGGTCCCAGCCCACGTGCGGCACCTTCAGGCGGCTCGACTCCAGGCGCGTGCACGAGCCGCGCATAATACCCAGGCCATCGACCCAGGGACCGCCAGCCTGCTCGGGAGCGTTTCCGTCCGCGACCGCGCCCTCGTCCGCCGGCACGCCCTCGTTGCCGCGCTCAAAAAATAGCTGAAGGCCCAGGCAGATGCCGAGCAGCGGAGTTCCAGCGGCGACGGCATCGAGCACGGCCGTCTCCTCGCCGCTCTGGCGCATAAAGGCAATCGCGTCATAGAACGCACCCACGCCCGGAATGACCAGGCCGTCGGCGTTGCGGATCTGCTCCGGATTGTCCGACGTGCAGGCGGCGGCACCGGCGCGTGCAAGCCCGCGCACGACGCTCGACAAGTTGCCCTTGTGGTAGTCGACCACCACGATCTTCGGTTCGCCCACGCGACCCTCCCTTTTCCCATCGTCCAAAACCACCACAAAGGGGACAGGCACCTTTGTGGTAGTTTGTGAGATCCGTCAGCTACAGCGAACCCTTGGTGCTGGGGATGCCCTGCACGCGGGAATCGAGCTCGCAGGCATGGCGCATCGTGCGGCCCACGGCCTTAAAGGCGGCCTCGATAATGTGATGCGAGTTGCCGCCCGCCAGCTCGCGCACGTGCAACGTGAGCTTGGCGTCGCGCGCAAAGGCGTAGAAGAACTCGACGGCCAGCTCGGTATCGAAGCTGCCCACGCGCTCGGTCGGCACGGGCAGCTCGCAGTAGGCCTGCCCGCGGCCCGAAATATCAACAGCAGCCATCACAAGTGTCTCGTCCATGGCGATCGCCGCGTCGGCAAAGCGCGTAATGCCCGCCTTGTCGCCCAGCGCCTGGCAGAACGCCTCGCCCAGCACAATGCCCACATCCTCGACGGTGTGGTGCGCGTCGACTTCCACGTCGCCCACCGCGTGTACCGTCAAATCAAACAAACCATGGCGGCCAAAGGCGTTGAGCATGTGGTCGAAAAACGGCACGCCGGTCGAGATGTCGCACACGCCAGATCCGTCCAGGTCGAGCTTTACGACAATGTCGGTCTCGCCCGTCTTGCGGGTCACCTCGGCATAACGGCCCATCTACATCTCCTCCTTCACCAGCGCGGCAAACGCGGCCAGCACCTCGTCATTTTCCTGCGGGGTGCCCACGGTAATGCGTAGGCAGTCCGCGAGCCCCGGCGCGTAGCTAAAGTCGCGCACCAAAAGTGAATACTCGTCGCGCAGGCGCTCGCGCACGCGCGTGGCATGCGGCGTGCGCACGAGCACAAAGTTCGCCGCGCTCGGCCACGCCTCCACGGGCATGCCCTCGGCAGCCATTGCGTGCAGGGCACACAGTTCGCGCTCGCGCTCGGATGCAACCTGTGCTACCACGGGTGCGTACGCATCGCGGGCACGCACGCAGGCAAGCGCGGCGGCCTGGCTCAGCACGTTAACCGAGTAGATCTGGCGAATTGCCGCAAACACATCGATGGCCTCGGGCGCCGCGATCACATAGCCCAGACGCGTGCCGGCGGCGCCGAACGCCTTGGACAGCGTATGCAGAATCACCAGGTTGGGATGCTCGGCGATAAGCCCCTGCGCCGTAGTAGCCGCGCCAAACGAATCGTCGGCAAACTCAACGTAGGCCTCGTCGACCATGACCATGCCGGGGCACGCATCGCACAGGGCCGCGACAAAGTCGAGCGGCGTCACATCGCCCGTGGGGTTATTGGGCGAGGTCACGATCGCCAGATTGCACTCGGGCGCCGCTGCGAGCACAGCCGCTTGGTCGAGCTCAAAGGTCGCCGGGTCGCGCCACACATCGCGCACCTCGGTCTGACAAAGCGACGCAAAGAACGCATACTCACTAAAGCACGGCGGGCAGTTGAGCAGGGTCCGTCCCGCGCCGCCAAACGCCAGCAGGTAGTTATAGAGCAGCTCGTCGCCGCCGTTGCCCACGCAGATGTTCTCGCGCGCCACACCATGCCAAGCGGCAAGCTCGTCGCGCAGATCGTTGGACATGGGATCGGGATAGCGGTTGAGCGGTGTAGCAGCCAGGGCGGCATCGACCGCCTCGCGCACGCCAGCCGGCACGGGATAGGTGTTCTCGTTGGCCGAAAGGTTGATGCGCGTAGGCGTAAAGTTGGGATCATAGGGCTCAATGCCGGCCAGGTAGGGCTGGACGAGTTCCTTCATGCGCGGCGTAAGTTCGGCCATGTTAGGCCTCCTCGCCGGTCGCGCCAGCGCCATCCGAGCCTGCAGCCGCCAGGTCCACACCCTCGGCGACCGTCGCCACAGCGTCGCCCGGCCAGGCGACCTTGGTCAGGTCGGCCGCAGCCAGCGACTCGGCACTCACGGCATCCTCGCCCTGCTCCAGCACGCGACGACGCAGGGCGGCAGAGAGCGCGTGCGCCCACAGGCCCTCGGCCTCGGCCAGGCGCTGCGTAGCGGGAGCGTCGGAGAGCAGGCCCTCAGGTGTATAGCAAATGACGCTCGAGCGCTTAACGAACTCTTCGACCGAAAGCGGGTTGGAGAACATGGCCGTGCCGCCGGTCGGCAGCGTGTGGTTGGGGCCGGCAACATAATCGCCGAGCGGCTCAGAGCTCCAAGCGCCCACAAAGATGGCGCCGGCGTTGCGAATGCCGCCGAGCAGGCCCATCGCGTCCTTGCAGTGCAGCTCAAGGTGCTCGGGCGCCACGGTGTTCACGGCCTCGACGGCGGCAGCCATGTCGGCGGCCACCACGATGGTGCCCTCATTGTCGAGCGAAGCACGCGTGATTTCGGCGCGTGGCGACTGCGCTACCAGAATGTCGATACCAGCCTCGACCTCGCGCGCAAACTGCTCGTCGCAGGTCACCAGATAGCAGGCTGCAAGCGGATCGTGCTCGGCCTGGGCCATTAGGTCGGCCGCGACCACCATGGGCTTGGCCGTGGCATCGGCCAGTACGCAGACCTCGGAGGGGCCAGCGACCATGTCGATTCCCACGTCGCCCGAGACAATCTGCTTGGCCGCGGCAACAAAGGCGTTGCCCGGGCCGGTGATCTTGTCGACGCGCGGAATGGTCTCGGTACCGTACGCCAGCGCGGCTACAGCCTGAGCGCCGCCCACCATATAAATCTCGTCCACGCCACCGAGCTTTGCCGCGGCAAGCGTGTACGGGCTGATCAGACCATCCTTTTGAGGCGGGGTCACCATAACCACGCGCTTGACGCCGGCGACCTTGGCGGGAATGGCGTTCATGAGCACCGTGGAGGGATACTGCGCGCGACCGCCCGGCACGTAGATGCCGGCCGCCGCGAGCGGGGTCACCTTAACGCCGAGCATCGTGCCGTCCGCACGCGTGGTAAACCAGCTCTGCTCGACCTCGCGCTGGTGGAACTCGCGAATCTGGCGCGCGGCCTTCTCGAGCGCGGCGACAAAGGCCGGGTCGAGGCCTTCGAGCGCGGCATCGATCTGCTCTTGCGGCAGACGGAAGCTCTGCAGCTCAACGCCGTCAAAACGCTGGCAGTAATCGCGCACCGCGGCATCGCCGTTGACGCGCACATTGGCCACGATATCGCGGGCGGCGTCGATGATGTTTTGCGGCAGCACGCCCTTGCGGTTGAGCTGGTTGGTAACGAGGCGCTCACCGGGAGCAAGCTTGATGGTCTTCATATCGGTATCCCCTATCGGTCGAGGTTGTGTTCGAAAAACGAGAGGCCGGGCGGCGGCGCCAATCGGCCCGCAGCCCGTACGTTGGGGCGCCCGTGCGCGCTCGCGCTATTGTGCCGAGCCCGCGACGGGCTCAAAATGCTTGTCCTTAACGGCCGCGGCCAAGCGATCTGCCAGATTGCGTACGCGCGGATCCAGGCGCG
>CABUTL010000111.1 GCA_902494375.1 uncultured Collinsella sp. | reverse complement strand
TTATGCCTCGCGCAGCCAGTCAAGCGCAACACGCGGTGTGCCGTCCGACACATACACGATGCCGGCGCGCTCAAACCCCGCCTTGATGCTCGCCCCCTGCATGGGCAGGTTGTCCTGATGCGTGTCGATGCGCAGGTGATCGGCACGCTCCTTGGCAAAGGCAAACATCGCAGCCGTGATACCGTGCACGGTGCCGTCGGATGCCACGCGGTGCAGCACGGCGTATGGAGCGTCGCTACGCCATTGCCCGTCCTCAATTACGTCATAGCACTCGTCCGGGCCCGGTAAAAAGGCAAACGTCGCCACCACGCGGCCGTCGACTTCGCACACATAGCTGCCACCGGCGGCGATATCGGCAGCCAGCTGCTCGGCAGAAGGCGTGCCCTCGGGCCATTGCGTGGCGTTGCCATGCGCGCGCATAAAGGCGCGGGCAGCGTCGTAGATAGCCATGACGGCGGGAATGTCGGTATCGAGGGTTTTTCTGATCATCACGCGGCGACCTCACGTTTATTGGTATCACTTTGATTGAGCAATGATACCAACGTTTGGAGAGGGCGCGAAGCAGATGGGGAGCAAAAAGCGAGCCGCCTGGTCGAAGGCCAAAAGCGAGTTTTTGGGCGCTGCTACCGGCGGCGATATGAGCGACCTGTTTGCACGCGAGGACGAGCGCCGCGACGCCCTGGACGCCGAGCGCGATGAGGCCTGGCGCTACAAGTCGTGCGAACGCAAAAACCGTTACGACACGCGCGCCGAGGCCGAGGCCGTTATGGCCGAATGCGAAAACCGCGGGCGGCGTGGTTTGGCCTGCTACAAATGCGAATACTGCGGCGGATGGCACCTGACGTCGCACCCTTGGAAATAGGCGCCGCTTCGGCACGGCACTGACGGAGCGCCAGCTATCGCGCGCAAGCTACGGGCGCGGCGGCACCAAAACATCGTAACGAACGGCCTTGCCCGCAAGTTGATAGCTCGGCTTAACGCCGGCAAGCAGTGGCCCCTTCACCGGTCGCTTGATAACCACCTTGCGCGGATGCACCGCAAGCGCAGCTTCGACTAGCGTCTCCTCATCGGCGCACGGCTGTTCCAGATGGTGCAAGAGCTGAAACTTCTTTTTCACCGCCGCGCTCTTGGTGCGCCCGGGAAACATGGGGTCCAGATACACCACGTCGGGAGCGGCAAGCTCGCCCTGCCCGATCAGCTCAGCTGTATGGCGAAGGCCAGCAATGCTGTCCTCGCCCGCATGTAAGCGCATACGCGACACGGCAACCGCAAGCGCCGGATCATCTGCCGCGCGATCCAAGGCATCCTTGAGGAGCGCCGCAATCACGCAATCCTGCTCATACAGATCGACGGTAAAGCCCGCGGCCGCCAACAGCAGCGAATCCTCGCCAAAGCCTGCCGTGGCATCGATTGCCCACGGTTGCTCGGCACCTTTTATGCGCGAAGCCTTCACCAGCAGTTCTTGCTGCAAGCGACCCTGCTTGAGCCGCGGGAGCATGCGGGCAAAATCGGCACGCAGCTCCATCGAGCCGTCGGTGAGCGTGAGTCCCTCGGACTTCCCGGTCAGCTCAAGCCCCGCGGCCCGAGCAACAGAAAAGGGATCGACGACGCCCATGGGTACTCCTTAACAAGCAAAACGAATACGTGAGCGCCGTTTATGTCAGCACCCAACCGTCCGCTATTGTCCCACATGCGACATGGCCCACCGTCCATTGCAGAATGCGGGCATCTATTTAGCGGTAAAGCACCAAATCCCGTCAGGATTGCCCTCCACCTCAACCCTGCGTTTACCCGCCGCTTCGCGGCTGTTCCATACTTGCCCGTCCGTATCATTAAAGGACTGAACATTCGTCGTGAGGAATGCAAATGGACCATTCAGTCACACGCCGAAAGGCCTGCCGGTTGGCAATCTCGGCAGCCGGAGCCACGCTGGCAGCCGTGGTACTGCCAGCCTGCTCGAACAGTCATTCCGGCATGTCCGGCAAGGCCAGGCTGAACGTAGGCGTCCGCTCGGATATCGTCGGGTTTAGCGAGCGTAATCCCAACAACGGCAAATACTACGGATTCGAAATCGACCTCGCCAACGAGTTGGCGAACCGTCTTGGCTATGGAGGCTGTTCGTTTATATCCGTAACGCCCGAGACACGCGAAGAAATGCTCTCGTCGGAAAAAGTCGATTGCCTGATTGCGTGCTACTCGATAAGCGACGAACGCAAAAAGCTGTTTGACTTCTCTGCCGCCTATTACACTGACTCGGTAATTCTTGTTGTCGAAAATACATCGCTCATCCAATCCTTCTCCCAGCTTAAGGGCGGAACAATTGGCACGGTATCCGGAACAAACGCTGCACCTCAACTTGCCGCGAAGTTTTTGGAGCTGGGGCTTTCGGACGGCATCCCCCAGCAGCAGGATGCCAAGAGCGGCAACATTGACTACGACACATGGCATCTGAGCCAATATGCAAGCTACGCTGAGCTTTCCCGCGCATTGGAAGCCGGCGACGTCGACGCCATGGCGACCGATGGCGCAATTGCCAAAACCTATCTCGATGACGAGCGCACCGTCCTGCCCGATTTTGGCATCAACCCACAGCGCTACGCCGTCGCAACGCAGAAGGGCTCTGAGCTTTCACCCAAGGTTGCCGCCGAAGTACGCTCAATGCTCAAAGACAAAACAATCGATACGCTCATCGAGAAATGGAACTAAGGAAGTCCACCCATGTCCAAGCGACTAAAACAGAAGTCCGTGGCGCTTGCCATTGCCGTAGCCGTCTGCACGTTAGCGATGGGACTCCTACTCGCCTCGATGCAAACGCGTCTATCGCAAGAGGAATACGCTTTAGAATTCGATCGCGTTGCCGCCGAACTCCCCGATCTCGTTAAGACTGCCCGGTCGGAAACAAAAGACAACACCCAAACATTTGATGACTTGTATCGCACGCGTGCCGCAAGCATCGCATTTATGGCAGCCAACGATGCCGGTTATGAAGCGACCGATGCCAAAATGGCCGAGTTCAAGGACCTGCTCAAGGTCGATAACGTTCTCATTGCCCGACGTGACGGCTCCATCATCGCCAAAGCGGCTGACACCAAAGCCGATTTTAGCCGCGCCCGCTTCAACCAGCTACGTCAGTGCTTCGAGACCGGCAAGCCCTCCGATCCCGTTGAGGTCGATCTCCCCGATCAAGACTGGCTCATGCGATACTATGCCGCCAAAATCGATGACGACACCATGATTATCGTAGAGCAAAATCCCCAAGAGTTGCACGCCCTTGTCAAGGACACCGGCTCGGCCGAGAGCATGCTCAAGAACATCTCGCTCGGCAGTCACGGATATGTCCTCGCCGTATCGGCAAAAACGCACCTGATCACCTACCATCCCGATCAGAACATGATAGGTACCGATGCACTCGACAACGGCATCGACGTGGGCAATCTTGAGGACGGCAAGACATTCATCACTTCCGCCAAAAACACAAGCCTGTATTGTCGCGTCAAGTTGGTCGATGACACCTATTACATTCTCGCCATTCCCGAAAGCGATACTGCCTCCGCGCGCAACATCACCGTGGGCGTCATCCTCTTTGCCTTCATCGCAGTCGTCGCCGCCGTGGCACTCTATGACCTGTTTGTCCTAGCGGATGACGAACATGACGACCACGACCATCACGAATACGTCAAGATCGGTCGCGGCCTTCGGTTTAGCCCCTCCGTGGGCAGGCGCGCAACAGCCTTGTCCATTGCAGGACTCGTCTTACTTTTGGCAGTAACCTTCTATATGCAAACGCTCTTTGCCCTTTCGAGCCAGGCGACGGTCAATCGGGAGCGCTTAGAGCAGATTGATCAAACGCTCAAAAATAATGCGCTGCGCGAGGATGAACTTACGAGGCAATATAGCGAGCACTATGCCACTGCCTGCCACATTATCGCCTACATCGTTGAGCACAATCCAGAGCTCGCCACGCGAGCCGACCTGCACAGCATGGCAAAAACGCTCAACATCGAGTCAATTTATCTCTACGACGGCAACGGCAATATGACGAGCTCGAGCACGTCGCAGCGATCCTACAGCCTTTCGACCAAGTACGGTGACTCCTCCTACGAGTTCCGCTCGCTTTTGGGCGGCAAGGATGAATATATACAGCCTCTCTCTATCAACAGAACCACCGGCGAGACATATCAGTACATCGGAGTCGCACTCTACGATCAGGATGGCATTGCAGACGGAATCGTGCAGATTGCCGTGCGCCCCATGCGCTTAGAAGAAATGCTCAAGAGCACCAAGATCGACGCAGTGCTCGATGGCATCAAGGCGGGCGCCGGAGGCTTCGCCTTTGCAATCGAGAAAAAAGACGGTACCGTCGCATATCATCCCAACGACCTTCTTCTTGGGAAAAAAGCATCCGAAATAGGACTGACTGACGAGCAGCTTGCAGATGGCTTTAGCGACTTCGTCTACATCGACAACCAAAAACTCTACGCCTCCTGCTTGGAGACTGGCGACTATTACGTTTACGTCGCGGCCCCCGAAGACTCCTTTATGCACCAGCGCGTTCCGCTCACAATCGCAACCGGAATCATCGCCGCCATTTGCTTTGCCCTTATCTACCCGTTGCTGACGCTCGACACCATAAAAGTCGAAGAAAAGCGTTCGAAGCACGAGGACGATTTCGCGACAAGACGGCACAACATCACCGTCACGACGTCCGACGGCCGTGTCAAACACAGCGAAAGCGCCATTAGCCGATGGCTCAACATCTCCTTTAAATGGGAGGACAAAACCCCCGAGCAAAAACTCGGCACAGTCCTTAAATGGTTTACCGGCATCGCGGTGTTTATCGTCTTTTTGGCCGTCTTGTTTAAAGACGCTCTGTTTGGCCCGCGCTCGGTATTTACCTATATCCTGGGCAACGACTGGCAGCACGGTCTCAACATATTCGCGCTCACCGCTTCGATCATGTACGCCTGTGTGGCTCTCACAGTGTGCGCAATCGCGCAGGCGCTTCTTCGCATGTTGTCCAATGTGCTTGGAGCGCGCGGCGAGACGATATGCCGACTTCTCTCGAGCCTGACAAAATACGGAACTCTCATCGCTATGCTCTATTGGTGCCTCGGTGTTTTGGGCGTCGATACCGCAACGCTTTTAGCCTCGGCAGGTATCATCACGCTCGCCGTCTCCTTTGGAGCCAAAGACCTCATCACGGATATCTTATGCGGGCTCTTTATTATCTTTGAAGGCGAGTTCCGCGTTGGAGACGTCATCTCGGTTGGCGGCAATACCGGCACCGTTATGGAGATTGGCGTGCGAACCACAAAGATCAATGACGGCAACGGCAATGTCCTGCTCCTACGCAACAGCTCGATTTCGAATGTCACCAACATGACAAAACTTAATTCTTACGCCAGCATAGATATCACCATCCCGGTGGGAGAATCTCTACCCTATGTCGAAAAGGTGCTTAAAGACGAGCTCAAAAGCGTGCATGACCGCGTTCCCGC
>CABUTL010000110.1 GCA_902494375.1 uncultured Collinsella sp. | reverse complement strand
GCAAGCTGATTCGTGCTGTCGGCGATCCCAAGCGTCGCTTTAACGAGGATGCACTGCGCATGCTGCGTGCGGTGCGCTTTGCCTGCCGCCTGGACTTTATGATTGAGCCCGAGACTAAGCGTGCGCTTGCCGAGTGCGCGCCGCTGCTCGATGCTGTGGCGCGCGAGCGTGTGGGTATTGAGCTCGAGGGCATTCTTTCGACCGGCCACGGGGGAGACGCGATGCTGCGCTACCCCGAGCTCATCTGCGCCGCCGTGCCCGAGCTTGCGCCCGCTCGCGGGTTTGATCAACGAAGTGTCTATCATGCGTTTAACGTCTACGAGCATATCGCCCGCGTGTTGACGGTGGCAGGGGAGCTGGCGCTGTGCGACGGCGTCGCGCCATCGTCGAGCCTTATGTGGGCGGCGTTTTTGCACGATGTCTCCAAGCCCGAGTGCTTTACGGTCGATCACGCCGGCAGCGGACACTTCTACGGTCATCCCGAGCTCGGCGCCAAGAAAGCGCGTGTCATTATGGATCGCCTGGCACTCTCGCACGACTTGGTGCGCGACGTGTGCCTGCTTATCAAATACCATGACAAGCCGCTGCGCCCCGAGCGCTCCTGCCTGCTCAATATGATGCGCTTGCTTTCTGGTGAGGGCGTCGACACAGCCCGCCTGATTGATGAGCTCATGGATCTTAAGCGTGCTGATACGCTCGGCAAGGCCCCGTCGTGCTTCTATTATGTCGAGACAATCGAGGAAATGCGCGCGATGGCGCATGAGCTGCTGAAGGCGGGGGAGCCCTATACGCTCAAGATGCTCTCCATCAACGGCGGCGACTTGATCCGTGCCGGCGTTAAACCGGGACCCGAGCTAGGCCAGCTACTCAACGCCGCCCTCGACGCCGTGATCGAAGACAACATTCCCAACGATCGCGAAGCTCTTTTGGTCCATCTCAACTTGAATTAGCTACCCAGTTTACCTGCGTGTTCCATAACCTGCCGACAATTTTTCGGCAATTTGAAATTTCTTCTTGCGCTGACGTTTTTTGTCCCGTAATATATTTCCTCGCAGCACGGCAGTGCAGATGTCATGTGGCCCGTTCGTCTAGCGGTTTAGGACGCCGCCCTCTCAAGGCGGAGATCACCAGTTCGAATCTGGTACGGGCTACCACGCATTTGATACCCGGGCTTCCCATGGAAGGCCGGGTTTTTTATTTTCAAACAACCGTCTGCAATTCCCGTTTGAACCAGAGCTTTGCGTTCTGTCTATGGTCCTTGCGGGTACAATATCCAAGATATTTTGACTGTTAGAAGGAGTCTCATGACGGAGTCCTCTCAGCATACGTCTAAGCCCCAGGTCGAGGTTGAGGCCTCGGGCGGAGATGACAATAAGAGCGCACGCCGCGGCGCCATCTTTATCGGCGTCGTGCTGGTGGGTTATATCGTCTATCTGGTGGTAACCGGGCAGATGGGGCAGTTCTGGGCCGCTATGTCGAGCGTCCAGGCGTCATGGCTCGTTGTCGCGTGTCTTTGCATGTTCATGTATCTTTTCTTTGGCATTGTGGCCTATGCGATCGCTGTCTGGCTCGACCCTAATTCACCCGTCGGCATCCGCGACCTGATCTCGGTCGAGGCAAGCGGCATCTTCTTTGGCAACCTGACGCCCATGATGATGGGCTCGACTCCCGCCCAGATCTACCGCCTGACCAAGGCGGGCCAAAATGTCGGCGAGGCTGGCGCCACGCAGTTCACGCGCTTTATCGTGTACCAGTTTGGCCTCGTTGCCTGGGGCGCTATCCTACTGCTTGCTCGCATGCCTTTTTTTGCCGAGCGCTATGGCGACATGACGCTGCTGTGCGTCTTTAGCTTTGGCGGACACTGCTGCATCTTGCTGGGAATCTTCGCCGTCGCGCTCATGCCTAAGACCGTCACGCGCGTCGCCCATTGCATCATTAATTGGCTCGAGCGCATAGGCGTCTCGTCCACTAAGATCGAGGGATGGCGCACGTTTGTCGATGGCGAGATTTACTCTTTCTCCGAGAAGTTCAAGCTTTCGGCCGGTCATTTTTCTTCCATGCTGCTCACGGTGGTCATCACCATGCTGCAGCTCGCGTTTTTCTACCTGGTGCCGTATTTCCTGATGCTTGCCTTTGGCCACCACGAGGTCGACTTTTTCTCGGTCATGGCCGCGAGCGCCTTTGTCCAGCTGTTGAGCTCTGCGGTCCCCCTGCCCGGTGGAACTGGTGGCGCTGAGGGCGGCTTTGCATTGTTCTTGGGTCATTTCTTTGGGTCGGCTTCGACCGCCGGCTATCTGCTGTGGCGCCTCATTACGTTTATTGCGCCCACCATTTTGGCTGCGCCCCTGCTGGGACTTAAGAGCGCCCACAACGAGAGCATCCATGCGCGCTGGGATCGCGTGATGCGCAAGCTCGGCCGCGAGCCTCAGACGCCCTCTGCGCCTACTAAGCCGCACCCCACGAATGCTGTTACCGTTGATCCCAAGAAGCACGCTCAGAAGGCTTCTGGGGCCGCTAAGCCGGCTCATAAAGCCTATGTGCGCCAGACAGGCGACGGTATTCGCGTATCTCCGTCGGCACTCAATAAGAAGAAGCACCCTAAGTCGCAGTAGGGCAGTCGTGCGTTCTTCATGATGCGGGGCATATTTGTGCTGTATGGGGGATAATCCTCTTACGTAGATTATCTCTCATCTGTTGATGAATGCTCGCATATCGAAGGGACATGCCCATGGCAACCAGCAAACCGCGTCTTGACCGCCGCATCGTTCGCAGCCGTAATGCCATCCTTTCCGCTTTCGAGCGCCTGCTCATGGAAAAGCCGCTGGCAGACATTACGGTGAGTGCCATCGCGCGCGAGGCCAATGTCGACCGCAAGACCTTTTACGTTCACTTTGGTACGGTTGACGGCCTGCTCGATGCCATTGCCGTCGATGTGGTGGAGATGATTGTCGACTCGGTCGAGAAAACGCTTGCTTCCATGGACGGCGACACCAATGAGCGCGCCCTGGGCGCGGCGGCGACCTTCTTTAAAACCGTTAATGAGGCGCTGTGCAACAACTTAGTGCTCAATCGTCAGCTGATCGAGAATATTCCGCTCGATGATTTCATGGCTCGTCTTCGTGCGCCGCTCGAACATGAGATTGCCGAGCGCGATCTGCTGCCCCAAGGTCTCAAGGACGAGATGTTCGACTATTATCTGGCGTTTTTGCTGTCGGGTATTATCGGTATCTATCGCACGTGGGCACTGTCTGACGGCTCGGTTCCTATCGAGCGCGTCTCTGAGGTCGCCAACGACCTGACTCTTAATGGCCTGTCGAGTCTGGAATCTCGCTTGGAATAGCATTGATAATTCAACAATTTAAAGAAGTTGCGGTGGAATAGGGATCGTTTTGGCTATTGGTAGGCCGTTCTGGTCCCTATTTCACCGCAACTTAGTAAAACTGTTTTGATGGTAAGGCGGAGCAGCCTCGAAGATGAGCCTCGAGACTGCTCCGCTTCATTTCTGAGCGTTTGTCGTGTAGGGCAGCATTAATCGCCGTTTTTGAGTATGCGGCCCTGTTTTTCGAACTTGTGCATGTCGCTATCGGCCATGCCCTGCGACTTGTCCTCGTGACGCTTGGCGTATAACGGATCGTCGGAGTCGTTCCAGATGCGGTCGGCGACAGGTGACCATGCCTCGGCGGCAGCCTGGGTCTTTTCGCGCAGCTGCTCGGGTGACTCCTTCTCGATGAGATCGGTGCTCATTGCGCCACTCTCGGCGACCAGTTTGGACAGCACGTCGGGATTCTCGAGCATGGGGCATGGTTTGAGGTAGTTGTCGTTAAACGGCATGTTCTCGTAGTACTTCATAAAGAGGGGAGAGCGCAGCGCGTCGAGTAAGCTCACATCGTGGATGTTGGCGTTTGAGTAGTGGATGAACACGCACGGCTCCACGTCTCCGGCGGCGTTGATGTGCAGGTAGCGGCGGCCGCCGGCGATGCATCCGCCGACATACTCGCCGTCGTTTTGGAAGTCGAGCGTAAACAACGGCTTCTTCTCACGCATTTCGCGGATAAAGTGATACATGTGCTCGCGCTGCTCGGGCGTGGGCATGAGCTCGGGGGTTGCGTTGCGGCCAACCGGCATAAAGTGGAAGTACCAGCAGAAGAGTGCTCCCTCGCCGATCATCCAGTCCATGTTCTCCTCGGTTGCTACCGTATCGGCATTGGCGCTGGTCCAACAGGTGGAGATACCAAACGGCAAGTCGCGCTCGCGCAGGAGTTTCATGGCGTGCTCGATCTTTGCGTAGGTACCCTCGCCGCGACGGGCGTCGGTGGTGTGCTCATTGCCCTCGGCGCTGATGGCGGGGACAAAATTACCTACGCGAATCATATCGTCGCAGAAGGCCTCGTCGATCAGCGTGGAGTTGGTAAAGCACAGGAATGCGCAGTCCTGGTGCTTCTCGCAAATCCGGATGAGGTCCCGCTTGCGCACCAATGGCTCGCCACCAGTGTAGATGTAGATGTGGGTACCCAGAGCTTTGCCCTGCGTAACAATAGAGTCGATGTCTTCAAACGAGAGGTTCTGCTTGTAGCCGTACTCGGCGGCCCAGCAGCCCGTGCAATGCAGGTTGCAGGCGCTCGTGGGATCGAGCAGGATGGCCCACGGAATATTGCACTGGTACTTTTCGCGGTTCTTTTCCTGCTCTGGCCAAGCAAGCAGGTTAGCGTCGACAATGAGGGTCTTAAGCAGTTTGGTTCGCATCTGGGGATTAAGGCTGAACACACGCATGATCAGGTCATACCAATTGCCGCGGCTCTTGATGACATTGGTGAATGCCTCTCGCTGTACAGGAAATACGCGATTGGGGACCAGCTTGTTCACGAGGTCCATGATTTTGTCGATGTTTTCTTGCGGGTTGTCGTCGAGATAATCGATGAGCTTGTTAAGCGCTGCACGCTCTGCTGACTGTGTAAGCGACATGGGTATATCCTTTCACGTGTGCTTAATGTGTGATAATACCCACTTGTAGATTAAACAAAGTCTAAAGATTTGGAATGTGTCTATTCAACGAATCAATTTAATTTGGGGTGAAGCGTTATACGCCGACACCTTCTAAGTTGCGGTGAAATAGTGTCAGATGGGGATGCGGACGATTTCTTGGGCCGCGCCTAGGCGTATCCATTGGAATCCTCCGATGCGCCTTCGCACGCTCGCATGACCTCGATACCATGCGATCGTGCGAACTCGACGAGCTCTGCGTTGCGGGCGTTTATGGTGCCGAAGGCGGCGGGGCACACGATAAGACGCGCGCAGTGGACGAGGAGCTCTTTGGCGCGGGCTATGGTTTTATCCCCGATCGGCTCGAAGGCGCGCTCGGCCACGCATTCCGTCGCCAGGTCGCGCGCAAGCTCGCAGTCGATGTCCCCTTCGTGCAGAACGCCCGCGTAGAACGCCTTGCCCTGCCGGATTAGCTGGCGAAACACAGCTGATCCCGTACCTGCGCCGGCGATGACGAACGTGTGCGCATCGCCGTGTGGGCGCCCAATTTCCACGCT
>CABUTL010000109.1 GCA_902494375.1 uncultured Collinsella sp. | reverse complement strand
CGCCGTTGGCGATGCCGCCCACGGCACGTGCGATCTCAATCGGCGAGACGGACAGTGCCTGTCCAAAGCTCATCGAGCCCAGCGTGGCGCCGTCATACTGGTCACGCTCCTTGACGATACCCAGGCTCTCTCCCGGAAAATCGACACCCGAGCTGTGACCGATGCCCCACTTGTCCACATAGGCGGCAAAGTCGTCGGCACCGATCTTGCGCCCCACCAGGACAAAGCCCACGTTGGACGAACGGCGCATCATCTCGCGCACATCCATGGTCATGGCATAGTCGCGCTTGTCGGCATCGGTGACGGTATCGTCGCCCACCTTGATGCTCGCCGGCACCTCAAACGACGTACTCGATCGCACGACGCCCAAGTCGAAGCCGGCGCCCGCCACGAGCGTCTTAAAGACCGAGCCGGGCTCGTAGGCGTCGGTGACCAGGCGCAGATTCATATCCTCGGTCTTGGCATTCTCCAGATCGGTCTGGTCGTAGGTCGGGTACGAGCAGGCTGCCAAAATCTCGCCTGTCGTAGGATCGGTGACCAGCGCCGAGCCGTTCTTGGCCTTAGTCTTCTCAACTGCCTCTGCCAGGGCATCCTCGGCCGCACGCTGGATATTGACGTCGAGCGTCGTCACGATATCAACGCCGTCGACCGCAGCCACCTTTTTATAGGCACCGCCCGCGATATAGCTGCCGTCCCTCGCGCGCTCGCGTACGAGAGAACCGTTCGTGCCGGTCAGAAGCTTGTTGTATTGCTTTTCGAGACCCGTCAAGCCGTCGTTGTCTACATTCACTACACCCAGCACCTGCGATGCCAGATTGCCGTATGGATATACGCGCTTCATGGCCTGCTCAAAAAGCACGCCGGGCAGGTTCTTCTTCTCCAGCGCCGCAACATCGTCTTCGTCCACCTGGCGCTTGATATACACCCAGGTTCCATCGGACTCAACGAGCTTGCGGCAGGTCTTTTTATCGATTCCAGTTGCCTTGACCAGCGCCGACACCGTCTTGTCAACATCCTCGACAAGCTGCGGGTTCACGGCGATGTTGCGACATTCGACCGACGACGCCAACACGTTGCCGTTGCGGTCGTAGACGGTGCCACGTTTGGCATAGAGGGTCTGCGCAAGCAGGCGGCGCGCATCGGCACGCTCGCGCAGTTTATCGGCTTCGACAATTTGATAGTCGGCAAGGCGAAAGACGCCCAAGCCCAAGCCAAGCCCGATGAAGCCCATGACGGCTTTGCGGCGAGGCAGAGGCACGCCTGTGAGCCATTCGGTCGACGAACTCTTGCGCGACCTGGTGTTATGCACTTGAGGGCCGCCCGAGCCGCGAAGTCGCGACGCCGGGTCGTTGCCACGGGACTGCCCGGCGTTGTAAGATTGCCGACCCGTTCCTTGATAACCAGAACGTCCCCGCGACGAGGGACGTCCAGAACCGCGGCCCCCATCGGAACCGCGGCGATAGTCATTTGTCATACTCAGCTACCGTCTTGCTACTGAGCGGTCGCGGTCGCGTTGGCGCCCGCGGCTGCATCCTGCGAAAAGTCAAGTGTAACGCTCTCGCTGGGCTCCACCATGCCATAAGCGCCCGCAAGGTCGCGAATGCGCGTGTCGGCGCCATAGACCGAATGCATGACCTCCAGGTCGGAGCTCTCATCGGTCGCTTTTTCGAGCGTGTTGGTAAGCTCGGCGTTGCTGTTGAGCACCTGGGCCGTAACGCCGGCGAGCGCCACGCGGGCGACGCCGATCGTCATGAAGATAGCCGCAATGATGCAAAACGTTTTAAGAACGCTCATGAAAACCGGGCTTACCGCCTGGTTTGCCTGACGGCCCGCGCCCGTGTAGACATCAAAGCGCGGCGTGCGCTGCTCACGGGGAGCAACGGGGGCCTGCGGCGTCTCACGATAGGCGGGCATGGCGTTCATATCATAGGCGAGTGCTGCGCTTGAAGTGTTGTAGCCCATGATATGCCGCCTCCCATCCCGAGTACGTTGGTAGTGTGTTTAAGCTTCGTTTATGGTGCGAGCGGGAGGTCCAATATCGCGCGGTCGCGCCTACAGACGCTGCGCCACGCGGATTTTGGCTGATCTCGCCCGAGGGTTGCGCTCAACCTCATCAGGCTGGGCAACCAAGGGTTTGCGGGTGATGACCTTGAGTATCGGCACGTTGCCGCACACGCACACCGGAATCTCCGGCGGACACGTGCACCCCTGGCTCATCTCCTTAAAGTGGTTCTTTACGATACGGTCCTCGAGCGAGTGATACGAGATGACGCAGATACGTCCGCCCGGGTTGAGCCACCTGGTGGCGGCATCAAGCCCTCGTTCGAGCACATCGAGCTCGTGATTGACCTCGATGCGAATGGCCTGGAAACTTTTCTTGGCCGGGTGTCCACCATGCCGACGAGCGGCAGCCGGGATACCCGCCTTGATGATCTCGACAAATTGGCCGGTGGTTTCGATCGGTTCTTGCTCGCGGCGGCGCACGATCTCGCGCGCGATCTGCGAGGCGAACTTCTCTTCGCCGTAGACGCGTAGAATCCGGGCGAGGTCGTGTTCGTTATAGGTGTTGATGACCTCAGCTGCGTTTAAGGTGTTATTACCCGGATCCATCCGCATGTCCAATGGGGCGTCCTCGTTATACGAAAAGCCCCTGCCAGGGATATCGAGTTGCGGTGACGAAACGCCCAAATCGAACAGGAAGCCATCGACCCCGGGCACCTCGGCCGAGCAAAGCAGCTCGTCCAAGTCGCCGAAGTTGCCCTTCAGCAGCTGATGCGGAACGCCGGGAACCTCGCGGTCCAGACGGGCGCCAGCGGCCTCGAGGGCCATGTCGTCCTGATCGACGCCGAGCAAAAGGCCCGTCTCCCCCACCTGCGCGGCCATCTTTACCGAATGGCCGGCACCGCCAAGGGTGCAATCGCAGACAACGGAGCCGCTCTTTAGCCGCAGCGACTCAAGCACTTCGCCGAGCATGACAGGTTCATGCCGATATTCTTGTGTCAAGATCCCACGCTCCATCCGTTACCCGTGCCTTGCCCTTACGAGAAGAAGAGGTCCAGCAGGGCCTCATCGTCATCGTCCTCATCGGCCGCGGCGCGATCCCAAACCTCAAGGTGGTCGTAGTTGCCCACAACCGTGACCTCGCGGTCGAGGTTCGCCTGTTTGCGGAGAGACTCGGAAAGACCGATACGACCGGCACTGTCCACATCCATCGACGTGGTGCGCTTGTTGATCGCCCTCATGAGCTTCTGGTCATTAATGTCACGCGGGTTAAAACCCTCGTGGCCCTCACGACCCGCGAAGAGTCCTTCGACCCACTTATCGAAGGCCTCGGCAGAGAACACGTACAGAGCATCGACATCCAGGGCTTTGAACACGCGAACGTGTTCTCCAAGCTCCTCGCGAAGGGGTGCAGGCAGGGACAGACGACCTTTTGCATCGAGATTGCGCTCGTATGCACCAGTCATTCCCATGTGCGCCCTCCCCTCGGTTACTCAGATGGCACGTACGCGGGGAACCACCCCGCTTGTCGACGTCATTAATAATATGGGGAACCGCCCCATTTTTCAACACCTTTCCCCACCCCTTCCCCCACCCCGCCCCACTACTCCACTCACCATATATTGCAAAACACCCCCAAGCATATGTTCGAAAACACAATATGTTGTGTTTACAGCAACGGCGGGATGCCACCTGTAGAACCACGCCCGCGAACCTCAACCTTCAAGTTGACCTTGAGGCGATTTTTACGTCCCTTTACACGCCGTTCACATCGCCCCCAAACTCCCCCGCCCACGGTACACACGGCCCACCACCGCGTCGGTGTCTGGCGAAAAATGGGACGGGGCCCCAGATTGCCCATGCGCGCAAAAGTGCGTCTCGGCAATCTGGGGCCCGTCCCATTTAATATTTATAAATATGCAGGTCAGCGAGGTGCTAGCGATGTGCTAGCGGATGCGCCGCCAGATAGACCTCGGTCAGTTGCGTTCGGTCGACATGCGTGTAGACCTGCGTGGTCGAAATATCGGCATGGCCCAAAATCTCCTGCAGCACACGCAGGTCGGCACCGCCCGCGAGCATGTGGGTGGCAAAGGAGTGGCGCAAGGTATGGGGATGGAGCCCCACCAGTCCCACCTGGCGCCCGTAGCGCTCACAGATGGCATGGATGCCCTGGCGCGACAGACGGCGGCCGTTCTTATTTAAAAAGACCGCCGAGGTCTCGGTTCCGCGGGCATGGGCCGCCAAGCGAGAACGCCCCTCAGTTACATAAAGCGTCAGAGCTCGCGCCGCGCTTCCTACCAGCGGGGACAGGCGTTCCTTCGAGCCCTTACCACGAACGAGCACAAAGCCATCGTCGATATGGATATCGCCCACATCGAGCCCCACCAACTCGCTCACACGCAAACCGCATCCGTAGAGCACTTCCAAGATGGCATGGTCGCGCAAGCCCATCTCGCCCTCGGGGAAGTCTTGATCGAGCAGCGCCGAGACATCCTCCACCGATAGATACTCCGGCAAACGCTCAGCCTTTTTAGGCAGGCGCAACGCCGCCGTTGGATTTTGGGCCACAGCCCCATCGCGCACCAAAAAGGCATGTAGGCCCTTCACGGCCGCAAGCGCACGCTCCACCGAGGCATCGGAATAGCCCCCATCGCGACGGTCGGCGACAAAGCCCTCCACGACCTGACGGGTCACCTCTTCAAAAGACACAATACCCGCCCGCTCCAGATAGGCGCAGTACGTCGTCAGGTCACGACGATAGGCCGCAATCGTGTTGCGCGCCAAACCCCGCTCGACCGCGAGGTAATCGAGATACTCCCCCGCCGCCACGGCGAGCGACGAGGGAGTAGCTTCGGTATGTTCCTTATTCGCCGGCACCCTTAGTCCGTAGCGAGGTTCATGGGCGTCACCTGCAGACGGTCGACACCCTCGTGCTGGCCGATCGAAGCGCGCACGAACTCGCGGAACAGCGGCTGCGGGTTGGTCGGGCGGCTCTTGAACTCGGGATGAGCCTGGGTTGCCACATACCACGGATGCACGTCGCGCGGCAGCTCGACCATCTCGACCAGGCGCTCGTCGGGCGACAGACCCGAGATAACCAAGCCGGCGTCCTCGAGCTGGTCACGGAAGGCGTTGTTGAACTCAAAGCGATGACGGTGACGCTCGTAGACGAGCTCCTCGCCATATGCCTCGCGAGCAAGGGTATCGGCGGCGAGCTTGCACGGATAGGCGCCCAGGCGCATGGTGCCGCCCTTCTCGGTCACGTCCTCCTGCGAGCTCATCAGATCGATGACGCTAAACGGGCCGTCCGGATCGAACTCGGAGGAGCTGGCGCCGGCAAGGCCGACGACGTTGCGGGCGAACTCGCACACGGCCACCTGCATACCCAGGCAAATGCCCAGATACGGAATCTTGTGCTCACGGGCAAACTCGGCCGCGAGGATCTTGCCCTCCAGGGCGCGCTTGCCAAAGCCGCCGGGGACCAGGATGCCCGAGGCGTCGCCCAGAACCTCGGAGACATTCTGCTCGTCGAGGCTCTCGCCGTCGACCAGCTGGACGTCCACATGGCG
>CABUTL010000108.1 GCA_902494375.1 uncultured Collinsella sp. | reverse complement strand
TCCCACGAACCAGTCCCAAGCAACTCATCGACAGAGCACCCATAGAATCTGGCAAGCTTCACAAGCTTCGTTCCATTTATCTCGCGCTGCCCGTTTTCAATCATCGAGTACATGGGTACGCCGATGCCGAGTGCGCTGGCAACCTCTGGCTGCTTCTTCTTGTATTTGAGCCTCGTTTCTTTGAGGCGAAACTTCATGCCCACGGTTACCTCCTGTTTCTAAGCGTGAGCATATTGTACAAAAAGATTTACAAATAGTGAAATCATGCTTGCAAACAGCTGAGCACTAATCTATATTCACGTATTGTGAAGTTCACAAATAGTGAAATGGAGGTGCAAATGAATCCCATTGCTAGCGAACGTGTCCGCATTGGTCTCAGTCAAGAGGACCTGGCAGAGAAGATCGGCCTCAAGAGTCGAGCTACTGTCGCCAGTTATGAGAATGGAGGAGAGATCCCCGGCTCGAAACTGGTGGCGATGACTCGCCTGTTTAAGTGTTCGGCTGACTACCTACTCGGTCTTACCGACAACCGGACGGTGTCCTAAATGGACGCCAAAGAACACGAGGAGAAGCCCAAGACCCCGCGCGAGATAGCGCTCGACACCATGTGCTCGACGCTTCGGGCGGCGTACCGGGAATGGGAGCGGAAGGAGGGGAGCAAGAGACAGTGAGGCCATGGTCGACACGTGAGATCCGGTACCTGAGGGAGCACGCCGGCGACGGAGCCAAGGAGATAGCCAAGGCGCTCGGAAGGACTACCGAGTCGGTGAAGCACCAATCGCGGAAGTGCGGCATATCTCTGCGCATGCGCTGGATGTGCCCGAAGTGCGGGCACCTTACCTTCAAGCCGTTGAACAAGGCAAACGGATGGTGCGCCGAGTGCACGAAAGAGGGCCACGTCGCCGACCTCAGAGAGCAGGCCAACGCGATGCGCGAGGAGGCCGCGAGGGAAAAGCGGAACGACCGCGAGCGGCAGCGGCACTACAGCGCCAAAAACCGAGCGAAGAAATCCCAAAAACAACGGCCCTAAAAAGCGCCCTAGCTCTGACCTGCGGAAACATCAGAAGGGAACACAAGATGTACACATACAAAGAAGCGAGCGCCCCCAGCTACCAACTTGTGAGCACTCGCAAATACAGCCCCAGACACGAGGCTCAGACCATCATAGCACCCAAGGCATACCGACCGACCGCCCGCGAGCAGCTCGACTCCGACGCGTTCAGGGCGGGGGCCATGGTCGGCTTCATCGCCGCCACGGTCCTGTTCGCGGCGATCCTGACCGTCTTCGTCCTCCCGACGATGGACGGCGCGGTCCAGGCCGCCAAGGCCGCATGCGCTGCGGGGGCCGTCAATGCGTAACGACGAGAGATACCGCCAGAAGCCGATGAGCAGCCAGCTCGAGATATTCGGCCTCGGCGCGGACGGCGAGCAGGACATGGCGGACGCGCGCGCGTGGATAGGCGAGCACCCGCGGGCGTGGGGCTTCATGGTCGAGCAGGCCACCCGCCTCAACCGCAAGGGCTACGTCTCGATCAACTACCTCATCCACATGGTACGCAACGAGCTGCACGTCGGCGTTAAGAACGGCCTCGCGCCGAGCCTCGCCCGCATCATGGAGGCGCGCTACCCGCACCTGAGGCACGCGTTCAACAAGCACCGCTCCAAGAGCGACGGGTTCGTCGATGAGTAGGAGCAGGAGGACCGCCAGGGACGCAGGCACGAGGTTCGAGCGACTGGTCGCCGACTACCTCGCCGGGAGGCTGGGGAGCGACATCGACAGGCAGGTCAAGACCGGCTCCAGGGACACGGGCGACATCCGCGGCGTGTCGATGGCCGGGCGGGGCATCGCGATCGAGTGCAAGGACTACCAGGGAAGGCACGAGCTGCCCAAGTGGCTGCGCGAGGCGGAGACCGAGCGCAGGAACCGCGGGGCCGACTACGGCGTGGTCGTCTGGAAGCGCCGAGGCACCGCCATCCCGGGCGAGCAGTTCGTGACCATGACGTTGGAGACGTTCGCGGCGATGCTCGCGGGCGCAGGCAGGGAGGAATAGCAATGGAGAGCACAAACATACCGGTGGAGATCGAGGCCAAGTTCAAGCAGGCCACCGTGAAGGGCGGCGTCGCCGTCCTTCAGTTCGAGGTCGACACCAAGGACAGCGCGGCGTTCGACGCCATCCGCAAGAGCGGCGAGGAGGTCTGGCTGTCCATCCAGAGCAAGCAGCTCCAGATCCTGTTCGTGAGCCACGACGGGGAGGTGACCGAGTGATGGAGGACTACAAGGGGATGTTCGCCGAGCTGGCCGACCTCGCCACGGAGGAGCAGGCTATGTTCACCATCTCGGTCATAACGAAGTCCGACGAGGCGTTCGACAAGTTCATGGACGCGCGCGAGAGGCTCGCCAAGTGGATCGTCGAGCACGCGGTGGTCATCGACGAGGCGCTAACCGAGAGGAAGTACAACCGGATGCTCAACGAGGAGGTCAGGTAATGGCAGGGGAGAGCAAGGCCGAGGAGGTCGTGGCCGAGGTCATCGAGGAGCAGGGGGCGCCCGACCTCGTCGTCACGTACTCGCCGTCCGTCATCAGCGCGAACTTCGACGCGATGGAGGACAGCATCCGCGCGAAGGTCGCGGACTACGAGGGCGCCAAGTACGACCTGACCAAGGACGAGTCCATCAAGGAGGCCAAGAACGACCGCCTCTACCTCAACGGCCTGAAGAACGAGATAGAGGAGCGCCGAAAGGCCGTGAAGCGCGAGTACAACAAGCCGCTCGCCGCCTTCGAGAAGCGCTGTAAGGAGATCACGTCCATCATCGACGGCGCGTCGGACGGCATCAAGGCGCAGCTCGACCGGGCCGAGGAGGACCGCAAGTCCCGCGCAATGGCCAGGCTCAAGGAGCACTACGAGACGTTCGCGGAGCTCCTCGCGCCGGTCGTGCCGTATGAGCGCCTCCACGAGAAGCAGTGGCTCAACAAGGGCTTCGGCGAGGTCAAGGCGAAGAAGGCGCTCGAGGCCAAGGTCTCCGCCGTCGCGCGCGACTGGGACACGCTCAAGGCGCAGCGCGACTCCATGGCCCACTACGAGGTCGCCGAGCGCGAGCTTTTCCGCACGCTCGACCTGGGCTCGGCGCTCAACGCCGCCCGCGCCGCCGACGAGGAGGACGCCCGCATCGCCGCCATGCGCGAGGCGGTCGAGTCCAAGCCAGCGCCGCGTCCCGCACCGAGGCGCCGGGCGGAACCAGCCGTCGCGGCGCGCCCCGAGCTGTCCTGCGCGTGGACGGTCGAGATCCCGTCCGCGACCCGCTCGCAGATGGAGTTGCTCGCCGCGGCGCTGCGCGAGCGCGGCATCACCGGCACCATCAAGTGCAAGGGGGTGTGCTAGATGGCCGACGAGAAGATGACGCTCTCCCAGGCGATAGCCAAGGTGCAGCGCTCCGTGACCGTCCCCAAGGCGCGCTACAACGCCTTCGCGAAGTTCAGCTACCGCTCGTTCGAGGACATCGTCGCCGCGCTCAAGGAGCCATGCAAGGAGGCCGGCGTGGCGTTCACGCTCCACGACAACATCTGCAAGGTGGGCGAGCGCTACTACGTCGAGGCCACGTGCACCCTGTTCTTTGTGGACGGGCACGGCGAGAAAAAGGAGTTCAAGGCCTACGCCCGCGAGGCGGAGCACAAGAGCGGCTCCGACGACGCGCAGGTGACCGGGATGGCGTCGAGCTACGCGCGCAAGTACGCGCTGTGCGGCCTGTTCGCCATCGACGGGCAGAGCGACCCGGACGCGCTCTCGGACAGGCCCGAGAAGGAACCGCCCGAGAGCGGCGGCTTCACGGCGAAGTGCAAGGCCTGCGGCACGGCCTACACCTTCGAGTCGAAAGAGCAGTACGAGGAGTTCAAGAAACACCCCGGCTGCTGCGCCACGCCGACGTGGCGCGTCCTGTAGGCCATGCAGGACATGTACGCGCAGCGCGAGGAGCTGTTCGGGCGCCTCATGGCGGAGCTGGACACGCTCAGGCGGACGGGCCAGCAGTACGCCGAGAACGAGGCGGACTACCGCAGGGCGCTGCGCATCGCCATCCTCGAGGAGCGCTCCAAGGGCACGCCGGTGACCATCATCGGCGACCTGTGCCGGGGGCGCGAGGAGATAGCCGAGAAGAAGCAGCTGCGCGACTGCGCCGAAGCTCTCTACAAGGCATCGAGCGAGGCGATCATGGCCCTCAAGTTACGCATCAAGACCGTGGACGCCGACATCCAGAGGACCTGGACGAGCGGCGGAGAGGAGACATACAGATGAGCATCAACAGAGTGGTAGTTTCGGGCAACCTGACCCGAGACCCCGAGCTGCGCGCCACGCCGGGCGGCACGCAGGTGCTGGGCTTCGGCGTGGCGGTGAACGACCGCCGCCGCAACCAGCAGACGGGGGAGTGGGAGGACTACCCGAACTTCATCGACTGCACCATGTTCGGCAACCGCGCCGAGGCGCTCTCGCGCATCCTGCGCAAGGGCATGAAGGTCGCCATCGAGGGGAAGCTGCGCTACAGCTCCTGGGAGGACAAGAACGGGGGCGGAAGGCGCTCGAAGGTCGAGATCATCCCCGACGAGGTCGTGCTCATGAGCCAGAACCCCAACGGGCAGCAGGCACCGCAGTATGCGCCGCAGGGCTACCAGCAGCAGTACGCGCCCCAGCAGGCGCCGCGGGCATATGCCCCGCAGCCGGCGCCCCAGCAGCCCGCACCGCAATGGAGCGCACAGCAGGCCTACCAGCAGGCCCCGCAGACGGCACCGCAGCGGCCCCAGCAGGCAGCGCCGCAGCCGGCACCCGCCCAGCAGCAGCTGGACGTGTATGACGAGGACATCCCGTTCTGATGGGGCGCGTACCCGACATCATCCGCGACCACTGGGAGGCGGCCCTGTTCGCTGCCTCCTTCGCCGCTGGTTTCCTGTTCTTCTCTTCGCTTCTATGGGGGTGGTTCTGATGGCAAGCAAGTTCACGTGGTTCCCGAAGCTCACCGCCGCCCTCGAGCGCGTGCCGGAGGGGCCGCGCGGGGAGCTGTGCTGGGCCATCATCCAGTACGGCACCAACGGCATCGAGCCGGAGTTCGCCGACTGGGCGCTCAGCGCAGTGTTCGAGAGCCTCCGCGAGGACATCGACAACAGCCTCGCCGCCCGCAACAAGAACAAGGGCGGCAGGCCGCGCAAGGACTCCAAGGGCGAAACGGGGGTTTCGGAGGATACGGAAACCTCGGAAACGGGGGTTTCGGAAAACGGAAACGGGGGTTTCGGGGTTTCGGAAACTACCGAAACGGGGGTTTCGGAACCTGAAAACCCCTCCTTATATACCAATCCATACCAGTCCATACCAAGCCAGGCCATTCCAGTGCAGGGCAGTGCAGACGCGTGCGCCGCGCCCGAGGGCTTCGAGCCGCCGACCGCCGAGGAGGTCGCCGCGTACTTCGGGGTCAACTGCTTGAACGGCGACCCGCAGGCGTTCTTCGACTTCTACGCGTCGCAGGGCTGGCGCAAGTCCAACGGCATGCCGATCTCGGACTGGCAGCCGCAGGCCCGGCAGTGGCACCGC
>CABUTL010000107.1 GCA_902494375.1 uncultured Collinsella sp. | reverse complement strand
GCCTACATCAAGCAGCAGGGCAAGTACAACAAAAACGAGAGCGCCATCAAGTGGCAGGACGTGCAGGATTGCCTGGTGCTTGTGACCAACTGCTTCTCCACGCAGACGTCCTATGAGAACCAGACGAAGAAGGCCATCAACAACCGCTTTATCCAGCAGGCCATGACGGCGTTCTTTAAGGAGCGCCTCTCGACCTACTTGATCGAGAACAAAGACGCCGCCAACAAGATCATGGAGCAAGTGCTCATCAACAAGCGTTCGCGCGAGAACGCCGAGAAAACGCGCCAGAGCATCAAAACCAACCTGCAGCAGAAGACCGACATGGCCAACCGCGTGCAGAAGTTCATCGACTGCCGCTCCAAGGACAAGAGTCGCCGCGAGATCTACATCGTAGAGGGCGACTCGGCAGCAGGCGCCATTCGTACCTCGCGCGATGCCGAGTTCCAGGGCGTTATGCCCGTCCGCGGCAAAATCCTCAACTGCCTAAAGGAGGACTACCCACGCATCTTTAAGTCCGACATCATCATGGACCTCATGCGCGTGTTGGGCTGCGGCGTGGAGATCAAGGACAAGCGCATCAAGAACCTCGGTGCCTTTGACCTGGACAACCTCAACTGGAACAAGGTCATCATCTGCACGGACGCCGACGTCGACGGTTATCACATCCGCACGCTCGTGCTCACCATGCTCTACCGCCTGGTGCCCACACTTATCGACGAGGGTTACGTGTATATCGCCGAGTCGCCGCTCTACGAGATCAACTGCAAAGAAAAGACCTACTTTGCCTACACCGAGCTCGAGAAGAACGGCATTCTTAAGGAGATCGGCGACCAGAAGTGCTCCATCAACCGCTCCAAGGGTCTTGGTGAGAACGACCCGGACATGATGTGGCTCACCACCATGAACCCCGAGACGCGTCGCCTGATCAAAGTGGAGCCCGAGGACGTCACCAAGATGGAAACCATGTTTAACCTGTTGCTGGGCAACGACGAGGCGGGCCGCAAGCGCCATATCTCGGAGCACGGCAAGGAATACCTGGACCAGCTGGACCTGCAGTAACAGCAAATCGATAACGACGGCCCATAAGAAGTTCAAGAGGAAATCGTGGCAAAGAAGAAGACGAAGAACCAGCCAAAGAAAAAGCAGGTCAACGCCGAGAACGTCATCGGCCTGCACTCCGAGGTCACCGACCAGCCGATCACGCAGACGCTCGAGGTCAACTACATGCCCTACGCCATGAGCGTCAACGTCTCGCGTGCGTTCCCCGAGATCGACGGCTTCAAGCCGTCGCACCGCAAGCTGCTCTACACCATGTACAAGATGGGTCTGCTCAAGGGCGAGCGCCAGAAGAGCGCCAACATCGTGGGCCAGACCATGAAGCTCAATCCGCACGGTGACGCCGCGATCTACGAAACGATGGTGCGTCTGGCCACCGGCAATGAGGCACTGCTCGCTCCCTTCGTGGAGTCGAAGGGCAACTTTGGCAAGTACTATTCGGGTGACCTGAGCTACGCCGCTTCGCGTTATACCGAAGCCAAGCTCTCCCCCATCAGCGCCGAGATCTTCAAGGACATCGACAAGGACCCGGTCGACTTCGTCGACAGCTACGACGGCGCCATGAAGGAGCCGCGCCTGCTGCCCACCACGTTCCCTAACATCCTTGTCTCGGCCAATAAGGGCATCGGCGTCGCCATGGCGTCCGACATCTGCGGTTTCAACCTCAACGAGGTCTGTACTGCCACGATGCATTACCTCAAGGATCCCGACTGCGACCTGCTCGAGTACATGCCCATGCCCGACTTCTCGACCGGCGGCGAGATCATCTACCGCCGCGAGGAGATGGAAAAGATTATCGAGACCGGTCTTGGCAGCTTCCAAATCCGCTCCCGTTGGCGCTGGATTCCCGAAGAGCGCATTATCGAGGTCTACGAGATCCCCTACACCACCAAGACCGATGTCATCATCGAGCGCATCGTCAAGCTCTCCAAAGAGGGCAAGGTCAAGGAGATTGCTGATATCCGCGACGAAACCGACCTCTCGGGTTTGCGCATCGCCATCGACCTTAAGCGCGGTGTCGACCCCGACAAGCTCATGGCCAAGCTCTATCGCTCGACCACGCTGCAGGATTCGTTCTCGTGCAACTTTAACGTGCTGGTCGACGGATATCCCCGTGTTATGGGCGTGCGCCAGATTCTGCACGATTGGGTCAAGTGGCGTATTGAGTCCACGCGTCGCCGCATTAACTTTGACCTGGGCAAAAAGTCCGAGCGCCTGCACCTGCTGCACGGCCTTGAGGCGATCTTGCTCGACATCGACAAGGCCATCGCCATCATCCGCGGCACCAAACTCGAAGCCGAGGTCGTGCCCAACCTTATGAAGGGTTTCGACATCGACGAGACTCAGGCCGAGTTTGTTGCCGAACTTAAGCTCCGCAACATCAACGAGGAGTACATCCTCAACCGCACCAAGGACATTGCAAAGCTTGAGGGCGAGATTGCCGAGCTTGAGGAGATCCTCTCCAGCGAGGAGAACATCAAGAAGGTCATCAGCGACGAGCTGGCCGCGGTCAACAAGAAGTACGTGATGCCACGCCGCACGGGCAGGATCGAGCCCCATGAGGTTATCGAGGTAAGCTTGGAGCCCGAGGTCGAGGAATACCCGGTCACCATCATGCTCTCGCGCGATGGCTACCTTAAGAAGATGACGGATCGCGTGCTCAAGAAGGCGACCACGCTCAAGTACAAGGACGGCGACAAGCCCTTTATCGAGTTCCCGTCCTCCAACACCCACGAGCTGCTGGTCTTTACCAATAAGAGCCAGGTGTACAAGTGCAAGGTTGCGGCGTTTGAGGACACCAAGTCGGCCCAGCTGGGCTCGTACCTGCCGACCGATCTCGAGATGGAACCCGACGAAAGCGTCATCTGGGTCATCGACCCCGAGGACTATAAGGCCGACGTGCTGTTTGTCTTTGAGAATGGCCGCGTGGTGCGTGTCGCGCTTTCCGGATACGTCACCAAGACCAACCGCAAGCGCCTCAAGAACGCCATCTACGGCGGCAGCAAACTGCTGTATGCTCAGGTACTCAAGGAAGACTGCGACATCGCACTGGTCTCGAGCGACTACCGCCTGATGAACTTCAACACGTCGCTGCTCAAGACCAAGACGACCACCAACACGCAAGGCGTCCAGGCCTTTACGGCCAAGAAGGGCCGCTCGGTCACCACCGTCGGCACGACCGAGGAGATTCTTGGCGCCGGCGTCTCGGCCGAAAAGTTCACCGCGCAGAGTCTCCCCTCCGCCGGTGCCCTCATGAAAGAAAACGACATGCCGAGTCTGTTTGACTAGGACGACGGCAACGAGATCGTTAGATACTTCGCAAAGCGACGAGGCCCGGAACGCAACGGCATTGCGCCCGGGACTCGTCGTTTTTCTTCTCAACTATTTTTTAACGCAGATAAATTGATTTCTGCTTATTTTTCTGCGTAAAAAATGTCAGCGCCACTGCTTCGATGCCCTTTGGTCAGTCGTTAGCAAAACTTGCAAAAGTTAGCAAAACTTGCAAAAATTAGCAAAACTTGCAAAGGAGCTACCATGAAGTACAGCAAGAACCCCTTTACCCCGACGTTCGGAAGCGTCCCTCCCTTTCTAGCGGGTCGCGAGCATATCCTGCGTGACATCAACCGTGGCTTTATCAACGGCCCGGGAGATCCCAACCTGTCAACCATTTTTACTGGCGCAAGGGGAACGGGCAAGACGGCGCTTCTCTCGCTCCTTTCAGAAACGGCGCTTGAACACGGCTGGATCGCAGCAAATGTCTCCGCCATGCCAGGCATGCTCGAAGATATTATCGAGCGAACCAAAGAAGCCGCAGATAGCTACCTCTCACAGCCTCACGCGCGCATAAACGGTGTTCAAATTGGCCCAGTGGGCATCGATTGGACATATGCTCAAGAGGCTCAGGGCAACTGGCGCACGCGCATGAATGGCATCTTTAAGCAACTCGAAAAACATGACATCGGACTTCTCATCACCATCGATGAAGTCACCGTCGATCTCGAAGAAATGCTTCAATTTGCCTCTGTTTACCAGCACTTTGTACGCGAAGGTAAAAAAGTTGCCCTACTCATGGCAGGACTGCCCTACAAAGTATCGGCGTTGCTGCGCAACGATTCCGTCTCGTTCCTTAGGCGTTCCCAATATCATCAGTTGGGACGAATCACTGACGTTGAAATTGCAAACGCATTCCGCAAAACCGTTGAGGCCGGAGGCCGCTCAATCACGCCAGAAGCGCTCGAGGATGCCGTGAAGGCCGTCGACGGATTTCCCTATATGATGCAGCTCGTCGGATATCGCACATGGGATGTTTCGGAGAACTCGCCCAAAATCAGTGCACCTGATGTACAGCAGGGTTCTCTGCTTGCCCGCATGGAGCTGCGCGATCGAATTCTCGAAACTACCTATCGGGAGCTTTCCGATAAAGACATTGAGTTTTTGCTCGCGATGCTGCCCGATTCTGGCCCCAGCAGGGTCTCGGAGATAGCCAAACGCATGGGCGTCGCCAGCAACTACGCAAGCCAATACAAACGCCGCCTCCTGGAGGACGGCGTCATTGGAGAGCGCGGGCGTGGTCTCGTTGGCTTTGACATTCCCGCGTTCAGGGAATTCTTGAACGAGAAGGCGTTTTAGCACGCCGGAATTGTCCGCGGAAGCATCAACGCATGGCAATCAGCATTCCTCTTGGTAAGGGAAGTAGGCTTTCCACCAACACCGATTGCCATGCGTTCTTCTTGTCCTTAGGCGAGCTTGCGAGCGAGCTCTCGCACCTCTTCCAACTTGGGCGACGATGCCATGCTGTCGCGCTCGGTCATACCGCTGATGGTGACAATGCCCTGGTCCTCCCACTTGCAGTACGCGCAGGCTGACCTGTACATAGCGATCGCCGCATCATAGACGCCCTCGCTGTGGCTATCGAGCAAAAGGGCCGTCTTGGTGAACGGGAAGCCCGTAGCACCGAAGGCGTACAGGCGGTCGATGGCGGCCTTCTCCTGCGCAGTGATATCAAACCAGTAGATGGGCGAAGCGAAGACAACCATATCGGCGCCTTTCAGCGACTCGATCACGTCGGCCATGTCATCCTTCTGCACACAGGTGCCCTCATGGGCGAAGCAATACTGGCACCCCAGGCAACCAGCGATCTTCTTGCTGGCAACGCGAACGACCTCGACCGTATGGCCAACCTCGCGCGCGGTCTCGGCAAACGCCTCGACCATGGTGTCGGTATTGGCGCCCTTACGCGGGCTACCACTCAATACAACGATATTCATGAGAATCTCCCTCCTTCATGCCGCAGGCGCACGGCACACATTTCGTTGTAACCAGAACAGACGGAGCTATTCAGTCGTCCGCAGAAGACATCTCTCGTTCGTGTTCTCTAGACGCAATCTCATTGCCTGATAACTCCTCGACCGTCTTGATTCTCTCTCCGAGAATTGAACAGCAAATCGTTGCTCGCAAAGTATCGACTGTGGGAAAATTAGCTTGAGCTTTCTCCCTGCTCGCATAAGCGTTCGCGTGAAAGAGCCTAGCCGCATCGGCCAGGCGCAATATAGATCCGCGGAAACCAGCCTACGAACAAGGAGCGTCTTATGTATGGACAGCATGTTGCACCGCAGACCCATAACAAACGGACTGGCCTGTCTATCCGCGACGTCAAGCGTCATGCAGACGCCAGAATC
>CABUTL010000106.1 GCA_902494375.1 uncultured Collinsella sp. | reverse complement strand
CGGCTCCGGCTCTAAGGGCCAGCAGGCCGGCGGCGCTATCGCCCCGGGTCAGAAGCCGGTGACCAAGACGACGGTGTCGACCAAGACCGAGACCAAGGACAACAAGTCTGATAAGAAGGACTCCGATAAGTCCGATAAGAAGGACTCCGATAAGTCCGATAAGAAGGACGAGAAGAAGTCTGACAAGAAGGACAGCAAGTCCGACAAGAAGTCCGATTCCAAGTCCGATACGGGTGCCGCATCCACGACCACTGCTAAGAAGTCCTCTGGTGCTTCCGAGCAGGAGACTGGCACCAACCCGCTCGCCATCGTCGGCATCGCCGCCGGCGTCATCGGTCTCGCCATCGTCGGCGTGTTCGTGTTCACCAAACGTCGGTAGGTGAGGGCTGTGTCCAATAAATCCAAGGACGCTGACCCCAAGCAACCAGATTCCTCGTTTATCCAGCTTGACAATGCAAAGCAAAAGGGCGCCGCTTCGGCGGCGTCCGCCCCTCGCCGCAAGGCGCTCCTCGGCGTTCTGACTGCCGCGTGCACCATTCTGATCGTCGTCTCGCTGGGTTTCGTCCATCCTTCCACAAGCGGTGCCTGGTCTATCGACTGGATCATTCAGACCGTGACGGGGGAGAGCGTCGTCACCAAGGACACCAAGGTGTCTGGCTCGACTACGACTTCGGGCGAGGCCAGTTCCAAGGATTCCAAGTCATCGAATGACGCAAAAGATGAGTCCAAGCATTCTGATGAGTCCAAGTCCAAGGACGATTCCGAGTCTTCAAACAAGGAGTCAAACAAGGGCTCGGATGGCAAAAAGTCCGAAGGCAAGGATGGCAAGAAGTCTGGCGATAAATCCGCTGCCCAAAATACGGGAGCCGGTGATACTTCCAATGCGTCTGGCGGTGCTTCTTCGGGCGGTGGCCAGTCGTCTGATGGAGCCTCATCCTCTAATGGTGGAAACGCCTCCTCGGGCAGCCAAAGCGGCTCACAGGAGTCCAACTACGTTACGGTGACGGTTTCGGTCACATCGAGCGCTGTGGGCAATCCCGTGTCCTCTGGTGGCACCTTTACCTTTAACGAAGGCGCTACCGTCTACGATGCCCTGTGCGCGCTGGGCCTTTCTGTCAACGCACATGGCTCGTCGTACGGTACGTATGTCTCCGCGATTGGTGGTTTGGCCGAGAAACAGTACGGCGGCACGAGCGGCTGGATGTACTCCGTCAACGGCACAACGCCCATGACGGCCTGCAGTAACTACGTTCTCTCCAATGGCGACAACGTTGTTTGGTATTACGTAACGGGCTAGAGGCCTCGACATAGCGCGCCAGACGGGCGGTTCGGACCAACATCCGGACCGCCCGTTTTTCATGCGAATGGGACTGGGTCGCCGGGTCTCTCTGCAAACAAAAAAACCGGTTGGAACGGGAATTCCAACCGGTTATACATTCAAGCAAATAGTGAATCGACTATGACCGTGCGCCCTCGAGGAAGAAGCGGCGGCTGAAGTAGTTGTACCAGGTGACGAGGAACGTGGCGATGGCCTTCATGGCCTGGTAGCCGATGCTCAAAAACGTGACGCCCACAAACATGTACAGGTCGTTGAGGCCCAGGCCGATCACCGACAGGATGGTGAAGATCGTGAACTCGCGCTTGCGGCTCATGCCCTCGCGGTGGTCGAACACGTACTTCATGCTGAGCCAGTAGTTGACCACGACGGACGTGATAAACGAAACCGTGGTGCTCATCAAAAAGTCGAGGTGGAACAGCTCGACGAGCGCAATGAGCATGCCCCAGTCGATGCCAAAGGAGATAAGACCCACGACGGCAAACTTGAGGAACTGCTTGGTATGAGGTTGTGCCAGCGCCTTGCGCACGTAATCACATCCAATGCGTTGATGAATCGAGCAGGGGATACTTTAGATCTTTTGCAAGGGAAACGTAAGGTCTTTGCCAAGAACTATACGAACTCGTCAAATTTTCAAGAGCTAATCCGTAAACGTTGAAAATTTGCCCGTAAACGAGCGACACCCACGGACGATACTGCGCTGAGTGCGCGTCGTCCGTGGGCGCCGTAATGCTGCAGGGGTTTCGAGCTATTTTGTCTCGTCGCCCTCCAGGAAGATCTTGCGGGTCACAAAGTTGTAGACCATGACAAGCGCGGTGGCGCAGATCTTGGCGATATTGGCCTCGAGCCCCAGACCGGCGTTGAGTGTCAGCACGATACCGTCGTTGAGCGCCAAACCGATTACGGACAGCACGACAAAGATGATGAACTCGCGGCGGCGGCTCATGCCTTCCTTGTGCGCAAACACGTATTTCATGCTTGCGAGGTAGTTAAAGATGAGCGAGATGATAAAGCCGCTGGTGTTGGCGATTAGGATGTTGAGGCCCAGACCGTAGTGGAGCAGATTCATAATGCCAAAGTCGATAACCGTGGCAATGACACCGACGACGCCAAATTTCATGATCTGCGCAAGGAGCTTTTGCATGGTACCTGCCTTAAGCTGGCGCCGAAGCGCCGCGGGGATGACAAACTTAGCAAGTTTAGCCAATCCCCGCGGGTGGTGCTAGGCGCGCTCCTCGATAGCACCGTTTCTATATGCATCGAGCAGCTGGCGCAGGTCCTGGATCTGGCTGCGAATCTTGGCGCCAGTATCGGTGTCGCTCACCATGCGGCGACGGTCTGCTTGGTCAAAACGGTTGGTCTCGCTCTCGATGTCCACGTTGCGCGTGAGTGCCTCGGCGACTGTCGTAAAGGCCCGGTGCGACTTGAGGCGGCAGCCGCGCGAGCTCGAGATGAGCGTATAGCCGGCGATACCCGTCTTGGGGTGGTAGGCGCGGCAGAAGCCGCCATCGATGACCAGTAGCTTGCCCTCGGCGCGGATGGGCTGCTCACCCTTGGTGGTTTTAACGGGCGTGTGGCCGTTGATGATGTGGCCGGTCGGCGAACATGCCATGGGCGCGACGCCAAACTCGCGCATGATGTCGTCGCAGACCGAGGGCGACTTGGTAAGCGTAAAGTATGGGTCCATCGGCTCGACCCAGGTGCTCTTATCGGCGATATAGGCGCGCTCAAAGGTACGCACCAGGCGTCCGCTGGCGGGCGAGTTAAAGCCAATCCACAGGTACCACATCCAGTCGAGAGCGTCGCGGTCGCCCACGCGCCAGGCGCGGCGGGCGATGTGGTCGCAAAAATCGAGATAATCGCGCCCGGCGTGCCAGGTGCCCAGACAGTTCATGCTGCTAAAGGTGCCGTCTTCGTTGAGCGGAACGCAGCCGTGGAAGAGCAGGTTGCCGTTGGCGACCTTGTACATCGAGCCGTGGGAATAGAGGAAATCGATATGGCGATGCAGGTGATCGGCGGTGACAAACTCGGACACGAGCTTGTCGATGATGTGCTGCTCCTGGGGCGTGAGCGTATAGGGGTCCGCCGGGTCGACGGTGGGGAAGTCGTTGGTCGTGAGCGGCCACACGCTGCCGTCGGCGAGCGTGACCGTGCCGGTGTCGTGTTCGATCTTGTCGAGTAACAGGCGGTTGGTCATATCGAACTCGGGGTGGCGCTGGATAATCTGGCCCTCGAGCTTAAAGAGCAGCACGTTGATGGCCTTGATCAGCGGGGTGATGGACTCACCGGCGGTGTAGGTGGCATCGGCAAAGGCGACAAGCTCACGCAGCGAGATGCCGTAGTCGTTCTCCAGGATCTCGTAGTTGTCGTAGCGTAGGTTGTTGCGCAATACCGTGGCGATGCAGGCGGGCTCACCGGCCGCAGCGCCCATCCACAGCAGGTCGTGGTTGCCCCACTGGATGTCGAGCGAATGGTAGGTGAGCAGGCGGTCCATAATCTTGGCCGCGCCGCCGCCGCGGTCGAAGATATCGCCCACCAGGTGCAGGTGGTCGACGGCCAGGCGCTTGATGAGCGAAGCGAGCGACTCGATAAAGTCGTCGGCGCTGGCGGTCTCCAGGATGGACTCCACGATGCGCTCGTGATAGCGCACGCGATAGTTGTTCTCGTCCGGGTGCGTGTGCAACAACTCGTCGATGATATAGGCGTAGTCGCGCGGGATGGCCTTACGCACCTTGGAGCGCGTGTAGCGGCTTGAAAGCGAGCGAGCGACCATGATGAGCTGGTCAAGCATCGTCTTGTACCAGGTGGGCGAGTCCTCGCGCTGGCTGCGGACCAGCTCGATCTTCTCGCGCGGGTAGTAGATGAGCGTGCACAGCTCGCCCTTTTCGTCAAAGGTGAGCGTGTCGCCAAAGATCTCGTCGACATGTTCGCGCACGACGCCCGAGCAGTTGTTGAGGATGTGCATAAAGGCTTCGTACTCGCCGTGCACGTCGCTCATAAAATGCTCGGTGCCCTTGGGTAGGTTGAGGATGGCCGAGAGGTTGATAATCTCGGTAAATGCGGATTGTTCGGTGGGGAACTGTCTCGACAGCAGGCGCAGATACTTGAAGTCTTGCGGGTTGCGATCGAATGCGACCATGAAACACCTTCCGATGGGGCTGGTAAAACTGATAAACAGCGTCAAACGTTTATCAGTATGCGCCGCTTTTGTTTCGATTTTGCGCCAGCGGCTGAATTGTCGGCTGAACGGTTTGGTAAATCGATTTAGTTGAGGTAGATATGGCGGTTGAGTGGAGACAACAGAGGGTGTTTTCTCAGATATTTATGCGTGGGGTCGGTGGAGACGATGGTGGTAAAGATGTTCGCTATTTTTGGTTCGATTTGGTAAATAGTGGACATATGTACCGTATGTAGGCTCACTGTGCGATAATTTGCGCAGCAATGAGTAAGGAGCCTCATATGAGTGATTTT
Source organism: uncultured Collinsella sp. (assembly GCA_902494375.1). Lineage (GTDB taxonomy): Bacteria > Actinomycetota > Coriobacteriia > Coriobacteriales > Coriobacteriaceae > Collinsella. The sequence continues at coordinate 939 of CABUTL010000106.1, read as the reverse complement.
GTCCTGACCTGTGAATCCGCCGCCGACCGAACCCGTGAGTTCTTTGCGTCGCGCAATATCCCTGTCGTGTGTTTTCATTACGAGATCGACGATGTTGTCTATACGGACGATCTGTATCAGTCGATTACGCCGGACAAGTTTTTTGCCCAGATTGCCGCGGGCGCCATGCCCAAGACGTCTCAGGTGAGCGTGGGTGAGTACGAGGAGTTTTGGGAGCCGTTTGTTGCCGAGGGTAAAGACGTGCTGCACCTGACGTTGTCGTCGGGCATTTCGGGCACGTATGGATCGGCCTGCGTTGCGGCGCAGATGCTCGCGGATCGCTATCCCCAGGGCGGCAAGGTGCGCGTCGTCGATTCGCTGGCGGCGTCTTCGGGCTTTGGCCTGTTGCTGGAATATGCCGCCGACGTGCGCGATAGCGGGGCTTCACTCGACGAGACGGCTGCCTGGATCGAGGAGCACAAACTCAACCTGCACCACTGGTTCTTCTCGACCGATCTGTCGAGCTACCTGCGCGGCGGTCGCATTTCGGCCGCGAGCGCGATCATCGGCACGGCGCTTAAGATTTGCCCGCTTATGACGGTCGATTGCGACGGCAAGCTGTCACCATGTGAGAAGATTCGCACTAAGAAGCGTGCGATTTCCGAGATGGCCAAGACCATGATGGCACACGTGCAGGACGGTGCGGATTATTCGGGTAAGTGCATCATGTCGCACTCGGCGTGCCGCGAGGATGCCGAGGCAGTTGCGGCGCTGATTGAGGAACAGGTTCCGCAGCTTAAAGGCAAGATTGAGATCAATGACATCGGTACTCTGATTGGCTCGCATACCGGACCTGGTACGGTGGCGCTCTTCTTTATGGGCGACAAGCGCGTGGATTAATTTGCCCCATCACGTCGCTGCATGATTGCTCAAACGATAACGGCCCGCCTCACGTTTGTG
>CABUTL010000105.1 GCA_902494375.1 uncultured Collinsella sp. | reverse complement strand
TCGATAACGTTGCCGGCCTCGTCGGTGTACTCGACGCCTGCGGGCGTGAGCTTGGCAAACTGACCGTCCTCGAGCACCACGACATCGCGGGTGGCGTCGATGAGCGCGATGACATCGGAAGCAACATAGGAGCCGGTTTCGCCCACGCCGACTACGATCGGGGAATCCTTGCGGGCCACGGCAATCACGCCAGGCTCATCGGCGGAAACGGCGGCCAAGCCATAGGCGCCCACCACGTGAGTGCAGGCCTCGCGTACAGAGGCCATCAGGTCATGTGTCCCGGTATAGGCCTCTTCGATCAGATGTGCGAAGACCTCGGTGTCGGTCTCGCTCTTAAAGTGATGACCGCGACCCTCCAGCTCCTCGCGCAGCTCGGCGAAGTTCTCGATGATGCCGTTGTGGACGATGGCGATACGACCGTCGCAGCTGGTGTGGGGATGGGCGTTAACGACCGAAGGCTTGCCGTGAGTGGCCCAGCGAGTGTGGCCAATGCCGCAGGTAGCGTCGCTGTCGATATTGGAAAGTTCGCTCTCCAGGCCCGCGACCTTGCCCACGCGGCGGACGACGTCGAGGTGCGCCGCGGCGCCCTCGCCTACCTCGAGCGCGACACCCGAGGAGTCATAGCCGCGATACTCCATACGCTTAAGACCCGTGACCAGGATGTTCTTTGCAATATCAGAGCCGGTATAGCCGACAATTCCGCACATAGGATAAATCCCTTCGTCCGCGTGACTGCAAAACGTCCACGCACATGGGGCGCTGAGACGTATAACGTTCGAGTATTGTACTCACGCAGGCGCAAGCTGATATACCAGAAGTGGTATCTCAACTTGAATACCACTCGATACACACACCCCACCACGAAGGGGGCAGGCGCCTTCGTGGTTGTTTGGCCTGACAGCATCGTTTGCCCAGATAAAACCTGCCAAAATAAACCTGTCCCTAATAGGCAGGTTTTGACACCTCAGGGGCGGGCGATGCTACAATCTGGCTTGTACTTGAAACGCATCAAAGGGGCCGCTATGGCAAAGGTTAAAATCAGCGACGTCGCGCGCGAAGCCGGAGTTTCGTTGGGCACGGTTTCCAACGCGCTCAACCACCCCGAAAAGCTGCGTCCCGAGACCCTCAAGCTCATCAACGAGACCATCAATCGCCTGGGCTACCTGCCCAACCAAAGCGCTCGTCAGCTTGCGGGCGGCGCCACCAAGTCCTTTGGCCTGGTGCTCCCCCGTCTCGATCACGGTTTTTCGCTCCAAATCGCCAGCGGCGCCCACAACGAGGCTCGCAAGCACGGCTACGACCTGCTCATCGCCAACGCCGATAACGACGATATTCTCGAGGACCATTACCTGCGCTACTTTATGGGCACCCAGATGTCCGGCGTCATGGTTCAGCCCATGGCGTCCCCCGACTGGCACCCCGCCATGACCAAGATGCCCGTGCCGATCGTCCATCTGGACATCCATTGCTCCGGGCCCGGCTACTACGTAGCGGCCGACAACGAGGCCCAGGGTCGCATCATTGCCGAACTCGCCATCGCCCGCGGTGCACGCCATATCACCGTTGTGGGTAGAGCAGCATTTATGCAACTCACCCTGCGCGTCCTTGGCATTCATAAGGCGCTCGCCCTACATCCCGACATCAAGACCGAAGTCATTGACGCCGGCGAGTGGAACACGGCGGCCGACGGCTATGGTATCGGCAGCCAAATCGCCGAGCGTCCCGCCGACGAACGCCCCGATTTTGTCATCGGCCTTACCGATGTATTGGCCTCGGGCGTTATCTCGGCGTTGACCGACAAAGGCACCCCCGTCCCCGAGCAGGTCCGCGTGGCCGGCTGCGACGGCAACCCGCTTGCATGGAGCGGCGCGGTCCCGCTCACTACGGTAGCGCCCCCGGGCTACGAGATTGGCCGCAAGGGTGTCCAACTGTTGATGGAGCAAATCGAGAACAAGGCCCCGGCAAAGACCAAGCATATCCGCGTCGGCTCTGCAGCGCGCACTGTCACCGCAGTCACCGCCGCCGAGGATATCAACCGCCAAGAACTGGTGCGTCCGTTCCTACTGGAGCGCGCCAGCACCCAGGCGAGCAGCCAAACCGAAGCCACCGCCATCAATCTCGGCGCGTATCTATAGCACGCCCGCAAGTATGCTAAGTCGCCGCTTAAGCAAAAGGGGCCCGACCATTGCCGGGCCCCTTTTGCTTAAGCGCAAACGTGGGCAATTGCTCGTTTCAACGCCGCAGCTGTCTAGCGCACGGCCTTGACTGCCGCCGCCAGGTCGAACAACGTATCGAGTACGGCCTCGCAGCCATCCACCACGTCCTGCGGCAGCGGCACGATGTCGGGGACGGCAAAGACATGACAGCCGGCCGTAATGCCCGAGACGCAGCCGTTGCGCGAATCCTCGACCACGGCACATTCCTCGGGGACAAAGCCCGCGCGCTCGCAGGCAAGCAGATACATCTCGGGATCGGGCTTGCCATGCACGACGTCCTCGCCGCAAGTCACCGTCTCAAACTTGTCAAAGAGACCGACCATCTTAAGGTTGCGCTCGGCCGTAACGAGGCGCGACGACGTCGCAAGGCCCACGTGGTAGCCCGCAGCCAACAGCTCGTCTATGCACTCGGCGGCGCCGGCCTTAAGCTCCAGATCGGTCTTGACCATCTCGTCGCGAATCTCCTTGTGGCGATGATAGAGCGCCTCGGCGGTTTCTCTGCTGCCGTAATGTGCCTCAAGGATGTCCATGACGTCGGGCAGCGTGCGGCCGATAAACTGATGGATCAGCGTATCATCAATCGCGAGCCCCAGCTCAGCAGCGCCTGCCTTCCAGGCCTTAATCCCCAAACGCTCGGTATCGACCAGTGTTCCATCCATGTCAAAAATAACAGCCTTGATCATATCGGTCCCCCATCGACTCTCGCTGTCGCATTGCCGCAACTCTACCGCATTTGGCAACTTGTATATAACGTATATACCATATTGCACTTTCGTTACATAGATAGAGGTCTTATGGCAAGTAACGCATTAGGATTATAGTTTTCGATCGAGTACTCAACGATAAGGATCGTTTCATGATTTTAGACACCACGGCACCCGCAGAGGAGCTTCAAGACAAGCTATCAGCGCTCGAACAGCTGCTTTTGGCATACGGACGCGTCGCCATCGGCTTTTCCGGTGGTGTCGACAGCAGCTTTTTGGCCGCGGTCTGCGCCCGCATCATGCCTACCAATACCCTCCTCGTCCATCTCACCACGCCGCTCATCGGCACGCCCGAACAGACTTCGTTTGAGCAGTCCGTTGATGGGCAAGCTGATGAAGGGGCGCATTTTAAGCTCCCCGTGCTCAATCTTTCGGTCGATCAGCTGCAGCTCCCCCAGGTAGCCTGTAACGATGCCAATCGCTGCTACCACTGCAAGCACGCCGGCTTTACCGCCATCGTCAACCACGCCAAGTCGCTCGGCTTTCCCACCGTCATCGATGGCAGCAATGCAAGCGATCGCGGCGACTACCGCCCTGGTATGCGCGCGGCAAAAGAGCTCGGCGTACGCTCCCCTCTCATGGAGGTCGGCTTTACCAAGGACGAAGAGCGCGAGCTGCTGCGCGCATGGGGCTATCCCGTTTGGAACCTGCCGGCGGGAGCATGTCTTGCCACGCGCGTTCCCACGGGCGAGGAGCTTACGCGCGAGAAGGTCGATTTAATCCGCGCCTGCGAGGATTACCTGCACGATCTTGGTCTGGCGCAGGTTCGCGCGCGCTTGGTCGGCGGCTGCATGCATATCGAGGCCTCACCCGCAGATGTTGCCAAGATTGCCGCCCTCGGCGGTGCCGCCATCGACGACAAGGGCAAGACCCCGCTGCCCGCCGTTATCGAGTCCGCGCTGCGCGAGCTGGGCGGCGACCACATCTCCCCCGAGGTCACCCCCTACATCCACGGCAAGATGAATCTTTAGGTTACGCCGTTTTACAAACGGCGTACCTGCTCGGCGCTGCGCGGGCTCCGGGCGCGGCGATCTGACGTTCAACTTCACGGGCGCGACCAAAAGGTCAGCGCCCGCTTGTTTCACGTCACCTTACCGCACCCGGAGCCCGCTCGCTCGCATATGCTCAACCTGGACTGCGTTAACTGACCTACCAAAAAGGGACAGGTTTATTTTGGCAGGTTTTATCTGGGGAAACGCAAACAGGGCCGCGACACCTATATGGCGTCGCGGCCCTTTTCCTTGGAGAAGGATCAATTGATTGAACGGGATGACCGTTCTAGTCTTCGAGTCCGCTATTGATGAGCTCCGCAATCTCAACGGGATCGGTGCTCGCGCGCACCTTGTCACGGAAGCCGGCGTCCATCAGCATCACGGCAGCCTTGGAGAGCAGACGCAGGTGCGTGGTTCCAGCCTCGCCGGCGGGCACGTACAGCGCGAGCGCAACATCGACGGGCACCCCATCGAAGCTCGGCCATTCAACGGGCTCGGCCAGTTTAAGCACGGCAACGCCCGGCGTGTGGATTGCGTCGCTTTTGGCATGCGGAACGGCAAAACCGGCGACGAGGCCGGTCTCGGCCTCGTTCTCGCGAGCAATAAAGGCAGCCTCTACGGCAGATGCGTCATCGGCAAAGCCGAGCTCGATGGCCTGCTCGGACAAATAATGCAGAGCGTCCTCGCGCGAGGCGGCGGTATACCCGATCGTCACTTGGTTGGCAGATACAAATCCCATGGAAACCTTCCTTACAACACGGACCTAACCGCAGCTTCGATGCCGTCGGCGTCCAAACCGTACTTGTGCAGCAAATCGACCGCAGGGCCGGACTCGCCATACACATCGCGCACGCCGACGCGTCGCATCGGCACCGGATGCTGCTCCGCGAGCACCGAGGCCACGGCCTCGCCAAGACCACCGATAATCGAATGCTCCTCGGCGGTGACCACGCGACCAGTCTTCTTGGCGCTGGCAACCACCAGGCGCTCATCAAGCGGCTTGATCGTGTGCATGTTGATGACCTCGGCATCGATACCATCGGCAGCGAGCGCCTCGGCAGCCTCAAGCGCCTCGGCGACCATGAGGCCACAAGCGATGATGGTCACATCGGACCCCTCGCGCACGACCACGCCGCGACCAATCTTGAACTCATAGTCCTCGCGATCGTTGATGACCGGTGTTGCCAGGCGGCCGAAGCGCATGTAGACCGGTCCCTCAAACTCATAGGCGGCGCGCACGCAAGCGCGAGCCTCGATGTCATCGGCGGGAACGATCACCGTCATACCCGGGATTGTGCGCATGAGCGCGATGTCCTCGCAGCACTGATGCGTGGCGCCGTCTTCACCGACCGAGATACCCGCATGCGTGGCGCCGATTTTGACGTTGAGGTGCGGATAGCCGATGGAATTACGCACTTGCTCGTACGCGCGGCCAGCGGCGAACATGGCAAAGGTGCTCGCAAAGGCGACGTGGCCCGTGGTCGCAATGCCGGCGGCGAGCCCCATCAAGTTGCTCTCGGCAATGCCGGCGTCGTAGAAGCGCTCAGGGTGCGCAGCCTTAAACTTACCGGTCTGCGTGGCGGCGGCCAGGTCGGCATCGAGAACCACAAAGTCATCGCGTTCATTGCCCAGCTCGACAAGCGCCTCGCCATAGCTAACGCGCGTGGCGACTTTCTTGACGTCTGCCATTAGAGCTCCTCCCCTGCTGCTGCGAGCTCGGCCATGGCCTGCTCAAACTGTTCATCGTTGGGCGCCTTGCCGTGCCAGCCCACCTGG
>CABUTL010000104.1 GCA_902494375.1 uncultured Collinsella sp. | reverse complement strand
GGGTCGCTCCGCTCGTTCATTTGCCAGCCAAGGACAGCAGCGAACGTTGGTACTGTCCTGGAAGGTGGCCGAGGTGGCCGTGGCTCGCGATGTTCTGGGTACTGCTCCGCTGTTGCTTCTGGACGACGTGATGAGCGAGCTCGACGGCGAGCGCCGCGGTGCTTTTCTACGGCTGATCGGCGATGATATCCAAACGGTCATAACCACGACCAACCTGGGATACTTTACCGATGACCTGCTTGATCGAGCCAAGGTGGTGAGCATGGGTGAGACGTGCTAATTACGAGCGCGAGAGCGAGACGGTCGCCTTCAGTGGGTTTTTGAACGCAGAGCGCCAGCGCATCCTGGCGTCGGCGACGCCTGAGCGCCGTGCGCAGATGGAGGCTGCCGAGGAGTCGCGCGCGGTCTATCGCGCGTGGAACGCGGTGTGCTCGGGCACGCGCGAGGGGCGGCATGTGACGGGTCTGCGCTACCTGCCCGAGTCCAATGAGCTGCTGGTATATCTCGATTCGCCCTCGTGGACGCAGGAAATGACGCTGTTGCGTGAGATCATCCGCGCGCGCATGGAGCGCGCCGGTGCGCATGTGGACGGCCTGGTGTTCAAAACCACCGCACCCGGTCACACGCCGCCCGCCGCCAAGGAGCGCCTGCGCCCGGCGACGACCGAGCGCCCGCCGGCCCCGCACGCCGACCTAAGTGAGGCCGAGCGCACCGAGATTGAGCGCCAAGTGGCGCCCATCGAAGACCAAAAACTGCGCGAGGCCCTCGAGAATGCCATGAGAGCCAGTGCCGAGTGGGCCAAGGGCGTGCAAAGCAAAAAAGAGCCTTAAATCGCATCTGGTGGCCTTGTAGAGCCAAATACCCTCGTTCCCGAGGGTATTTTTTTACGATAAACTAGTAAGGCTGTACACATTTTCTTGACTGAAGGAGGACGTGTGGCAAACGAAAACGATTACGATGGCGGCGAGATTAAGATTCTCGAAGGTCTCGAGGCCGTTCGTAAGCGCCCGGGCATGTATATCGGCTCGACGAGCGCCAGCGGTCTGCATCACCTGGTGTGGGAGATCGTTGACAACTCCGTCGACGAGGCCATGGCCGGTTTCTGCACCGAGATCCAGGTGACGGTCCACGCCGACAACTCCATCACGGTCGTCGACAACGGGCGCGGTATCCCCGTCGACGAGCACCCTGTTAAAAAGATCCCGACGCTCGAGGTCGTCATGACGATCCTGCACGCCGGCGGTAAGTTCGATAACTCGGCCTATAAGGTCTCGGGCGGCCTGCACGGCGTGGGCATCTCCGTCGTCAACGCACTGTCCAAGCGCGTGGTCGTTCAGGTTCGTCGCGATGGCAACACCTACGAGATGGAGTTCTCGCGCGGCAAGACCGTCAAGAAGATGGAGGTCGTGGGCACCTCGGATTCGACGGGCACCACCGTCACTTTCTGGCCCGACGACGAGATCTTCGAGACCTGCATCTACGATTTCGATACGCTGCACAACCGTCTGCAGGAGACGGCGTTCCTCAATAAGAACCTCAAGATCGTGCTGACCGACGAACGCGAGGCGACTCCCCATGTGGAGGAGTTTTGCTACGAGGGCGGCATCATCGACTTCGTCAAGTTCCTCAACGAGGGCAAGGACGTCCCCGAGGCCTTTAAGGAGCCCATCTACATCGAGGGCAAATCGGACCCGGACGCTCCCGTGGCCAAGATGGGCGAGGTCGAGGTTTCCCTGCAGTGGAATAGCGGTTACGGCGAGAATGTCATGTCGTTTGCCAACGACATCTACACCCCCGAGGGCGGCATGCACCTTGAGGGCTTCCGCACGGCGCTCACCCGCGTAATCAACGATTACGCGCGCAAGCAGAACCTGCTCAAGGAAAAAGACGCCAACCTGACCGGCGACGATGTGCGCGAGGGCCTTTCGGCCGTTATCTCGGTCAAGCTGCCCGACCCGCAGTTTGAGGGCCAGACCAAGGCCAAGCTCGGCAGCTCCTATATGCGCGCGCTCACGCTCAAGATCGTGACCGACGGCCTTGCCGATTACCTCGAGGAGCATCCCAAGCCCGCTCGCGAGATCGTCAAGAAGGCGCAACAGGCCTGCAAGGCGCGCAATGCCGCCCGCAAGGCGCGCGAGGCGACCCGCCGCAAGAGCCTGCTCGAGACGGCGTCCCTGCCCGGTAAGCTCGCCGACTGCTCGGTGCGCGATGCCGAGCTGACCGAGCTCTTCATCGTAGAGGGCGACTCGGCAGGCGGTTCGGCCAAGGACGGCCGTCGCCGAGACATCCAGGCGATTCTGCCCCTGCGCGGCAAGATTTTGAACGTCGAACGCGTTGGTGACCATCGCGCGTTCTCGAGTGACACCATCCAGTCGCTGATTACCGCGATCGGCTGCGGCGTCACGACGAGTGCCGGCGACGGCGGCGACTTCGATATCACCAAGGCGCGCTACCACAAGATCATCATCATGACCGATGCAGACGTCGACGGTGCGCATATCCGCATCCTGCTGCTGACGTTCTTCTACAAGTACATGCGTCCGCTGATCGATGCCGGCTACGTCTATGTTGCCTGCCCGCCCATCTTTGGCATTAAGGTTCGCAACAAGATCCACTACGTGTATCCCAACGGCCGCCAGCCCGAAGACGAGATCCTGCGCGACACCATCCAGAGTCTGGGCCTGAACCCCGACGATAACGACGAGGACGGCAAGGCCAAGGACGGCAAGATTAGCAAAAAGCGCAAGGGCTATACCGTCCAGCGCTACAAGGGCCTGGGCGAGATGGACCCCAAGCAGCTTGCCTCGACGACGATGGACCCCAAGACCCGCATCCTGCAGCGCGTGTCGATCGAGGACGCCGTGGTGGCAGACCGCGCCGTGCGCGAGCTGATGGGTTCCGAGGTCGGCTATCGCCGCGAGTACATTGAAAAACACGCCCATGATGCACGATTCCTTGATGCTTAAGAGGAGGTAACGTGGCAGACGATATCAACAACAATGAGGGTATGGACGAGGCCGGCGATGCCGGTATGCCCGACGATCTGAAGCGCCTGCTTGCCCGTGCTGAGCAGGGCGAGGACGGCGACCCGGACGCCTATAACCCCGATGCCGATGATGATGAGGAAGAAGACGACGCCGAGCTCGAGGAGAGCTTTGGCGAAGTCGACCGTGGCGCCTCGGCCGGCGAGGATATCAACGGCGGTCAGCTCCAGATTTCGGAGTTCGGTCGCGAGATGAAGCAGTCGTTCATCGAGTATTCGATGTCGGTTATCACGGCGCGCGCCCTGCCGGACGTGCGCGACGGCTTAAAGCCGGTGCACCGCCGCATCCTGTACGCGATGAACGAGAGCGGCATCTATCCCAACCGCCCACACAAGAAGTCGGCCTGGACGGTCGGCGAAGTTATCGGTAAGTACCACCCGCATGGCGATTCCGCGGTCTATGAGGCCATGGTCCGCCTGGCGCAGTGGTTCTCCATGCGCACGCCGCTCATCGACGGTCACGGCAACTTCGGCAACATCGACGGCGACGGCGCGGCGGCCATGCGTTACACCGAGAGCCGCCTGGCCAAGCCCGCCATGGAACTGCTGCGTGACTTGCAGAAGGATACCGTCGACTGGCAGCCCAACTACGACGAATCGCTCGCCGAGCCCGTGGCGCTGCCTGCGCGCTTCCCCAACCTGCTGGTCAACGGCAGTCAGGGCATCGCCGTCGGCATGGCCACCAACATCGCCCCGCATAACCTCACCGAGGCGATCGAGGCCACCTGCTACCTGATCGACAACCCCGACGCCACCGTCGACGAGCTCATGCAGATCATGCCCGGTCCGGACTTCCCCACCGGCGCCATCATCATGGGCAGCGCCGGCATTAAGCAGAGCTACGAGACCGGCCGCGGCTCCATTACCGTGCGTGCCAAGGCGCATGTGGAGTCCACCAAGACCGGCCGCAGCCGCCTGGTCTTTACCGAGATTCCCTACATGGTCAACAAGGGCACCCTGCAGGAGAAGATCGCCCAGCTCGTCAACGATAAGCGCATCGAGGGCATCTCGGATATGCGCGATGAGTCCAACCAGAAGGGCATCCGTCTGGTCATCGAGCTCAAGAAGGGCGTCATTCCGCAGGTCGTGCTCAACAACCTGTATAAGTACACCTCGCTGCAGACGACCTTCGGCGCCAACAACCTGGCGCTCGTCAACGGCGTTCCCAAATGCCTGAGCCTGCGCGAGATGCTGCAGCACTACATCGACCACCAGGTCGACGTCGTCACCCGCCGCACCCGCTTCGACCTTAAGAAGGCCCAGGCCCGCGCGCATATCCTCGAGGGCTACCTGATGGCCCTTGACCATATCGACGAGGTCATCAGCATCATCCGCTCCTCGCAGACCGACTCCGAGGCCAGCAGCCGACTGATCGAACGCTTTGGCTTTACGCCCGAGCAGACCACGGCCATCCTCGAGATGAAGCTGCGCCGCCTGACCGGCCTGGAGCGCGACAAGATCCAAGAAGAGTTGGACGGCCTGCGCCGCGCCATCGCCTACTACGAGGACCTGCTGGCGCACGAGGAGAAGATTCTGGGCGTCATCAAGGAAGAGATGCGCGAGATCTCCAAGAAGTTTGGCGACAAGCGCCGTACCGAAATCAGCCAGGTTGAGAAGGACCTGGATGTCGAGGACCTCATCGCCGACGAGGATATGGTCGTGACCATCACCCACACCGGCTACGTTAAGCGTATCCCAGTGGCTGCCTACCGTGCCCAGAAGCGCGGTGGCAAGGGCGTGTCGGGCGTCAACCTCAAAGAGGACGACGTTATCGATGAGATGTTCATCGCGTCCACGCACGAGTACGTGCTGTTCTTCTCGAGCAAGGGCAAGGTCTATCGCCTGAAGGTGCACGAGCTGCCGGTGGGTACGCGCCAGGCGCGCGGTACCGCGATCGTCAACCTGCTGCCCTTCGAGGAAGGCGAGAAGATCGCGAGCGTCATCAGCTGCCGCGAGTTCCCGGCCGACGAGTACCTGATGTTTGCCACCAAGAGCGGCATGGTCAAGAAGACCGTGATGAGCGCATATGACCGCAGCCGTCGCGACGGCCTGATCGCTATCAACCTGCGTGACGACGACGCGCTGCTGAACGTGCGCCGCGTGCGCGAGGGCGACAAGATTATCCTGGCCACCACCGCGGGCAAGGCGATCATGTTCTCCGAGGAGCAGGTGCGCGCCACCGGCCGTGATACCAGCGGCGTTCGCGGTATCGGTCTGAAGGACGGCGTGAGCGTTCTGGGCATGGAAGTCACTAACGGCAACGGCGATCTATTCGTCATCACCGAGCGCGGCTACGGCAAGCGCACGCCGGTCGCGGACTACCCGGAGCAGAATCGCGGCGGTCAGGGCGTCTACACCATTCAAATGACCGAGCGTAAGGGTAACCTCGCGGCCATGAAGACGGTGGGCCCACAGCACGAGCTGTTCATCGTGACGGAGGGCGCGACGGTCATTCGCGTCAAGACCGACGAGATCAGCCAGACCGGCCGTGCCACCCAGGGCGTCAAGATGATGACCGTCGACGACAGCGACCGCGTATGCGCCGTAGCCCGCATGACGGCAGCCAAAGAGAAGCCCGAAGGCGAAGCAACAGAAGACGGCTCTGCCCCCGAGGAAGCCCCAGTCGATCTAGGCGACGGCAACGACATGCCAGAAGATCTCCTAGACGAGTAAGAGGCTCTAGCTGGTAGAAAATATCAGACACCATATATCGGCGG
>CABUTL010000103.1 GCA_902494375.1 uncultured Collinsella sp. | reverse complement strand
GAGCGGCTGCGACATGTGGTTGTGACCGGCGCGGCGCTTGAGCCACGCGGCGTCGTTCCACTTGTAGCCATCGAGGGTCCACAGCACGCTGGCGGTACCCGGGGGGCACTCGGCCTTAAAGGCATACGGATCGGCCTTGTAGAGCTTCTCGCCCTCGTTGGTCTCGATGAGATATTTATAGAGCTGGCCCTGCTCGGCGCCGGGAATAAAGCCTTCCCAAATAGCGCTCGTATGAACGGGCACCAGTGGGTTGGCTTGCTCATCCCAGTCGTTAAATTCGCCTATGACATGGACACTCTTTACGTCGGGTGCCCAAACGCAAAAGCGCCAGCCGCGTGTGCGCTGCTGTGTGTCGGGATGCGCGCCCATCTTTTCCCAGCTGCGCTCCCACATGCCAATGCCAAACAGGTAGACATCGTCCTTGGAGAGCTCCGGTGCGTGCGGAGCTGGTTTGCGGGTTGCGGGCTTTTTAGCCGTTGGCTTTAGCTTTGTATCGCTCACGTTTGATCCCATCATGACGCGGCAGCGTGTTGCCTTGGTGACTAGATGCGAAAGGTCCAAGGCTGCACGAATCGAAGGGACGGCGAAGTTTCTGTGATTCGTTCCACCTCGCGTGCTCGGTGGAACTTTCGGCAGAAACTACGATAACACCTGTGCGTTAGTTTTATGGACGAAAGCGGATTTGCGGGGGCGTTTAATCGGTAAGCGACATGTTTATACCACTGGCAGAATTGCCGTGGTAAAACTCTTGACAGTTTTACCAATTTGGGTTTCAAAATTGTTTGGCTGACGTTTGGTAAAACGTTTTTAGCAGGATGTTTACCATTTGATATCGAAAGGTTCGTTTATGCCCCATACCGCCACTCCCAAGGTTGCTTTTATTTTCGATTGCGACGGCACGCTGGTAAATAGCACCCCCGTTTGGGCCTATGCCCAGCCCGAGTTATTGCACCGCCACGGTGTCGACGTGACGGTCGATGATTTTGCCCAGTTTGAGCATTTGTCGCTGGAGGATGAGTGCCAGGCCTACCACGACACCTGGGGCATTGGCGCAAATGGCGAGGAGCTGTACCGCGAGCTGAGCGACATCCTGATCGATGGCTACTCCAAGGTGCCGCCGCGCGAGGGCCTGCTTGCGTTTTTGAAGCAGGCGCAGGAGGCCGGTATTGCCATGTGCGTTGCCACGTCCACGCCGGCCGAGCTGGTTAAGTCTACGCTAGCAGGTGCCGGGCTCGACGCGTACATGGAGTTTGTGACCACCACGGGTGAGGCGGGGCGCTCCAAGCAGTTCCCCGATGTATACGAACTGGCGCTGCGCCGCCTGGAGGAGCGCCATGGGCACAAGTTTGAGCGCGCGTGGGTGTTTGAGGACGCGGTCTTTGGCCTTAAGAGCTCTGGGGTCGCCGGCTTTAAGCGCGTGGGTATTTATGACCCGCACGGCCGCATGAAGCGCGACGATGTGCGCGACAACTGCGATATCTTTATCGACAGCTATGAGGACCTGGATTTGGCCCACGTGCTTTCGTTTGAGGGATAGGCAAGGGCTGTGGTTTGCAAAGTACTAGTAGTCTGCGGCTCGCCCGTGGTGGCGAGCGCGGATCTGCTGCGTAGGCTAGCGGGGGAGTGCGACCACGTTGTCGCCGTGGACCGCGGGCTCGACGCGCTGCTGGGCGCCGGCCTGGGCTGCGACGTGTATGTGGGGGATGCCGACACGGTGAGCGATGCGGGCCGCGCGCTGGTCGATGCCGCCACCGACTTTGAAGTTGAACGCCACGACCCCTACAAGGACTATACCGATCTGGCGCTGGCGCTCGATTCCGTCCGCCGTCGCTGGCCGGGTGCCGAAGTGGTTGCGACCTGCGCCAGCGGCGGCCGTCCTGACATGGCCCTGTCCGTACTGGGGTTGCTTGCAGGCTACGAGGATGTCCCAGTCTGGATTGCCGAGGACAAGGTGGTCGCCCGCATCCTTCGCGCAGGCGAATCGTGGACCATTGAGGGCGCCGAAGGCAAGACGTTCTCCATCATTGCTATAGCCCCCAACACCGAGGTAAGCGAACGCGGCCTAGAATGGGAGCTAGATCACAGCCCCCTGGGTCTGTTGGCCGATACGGGCATTAGCAACGTCGTCAGGAGCACGGCCAAGATCCAAGTCCACACCGGCACTGCCATCGCTTATCTATATCAATAGGCATTTAGAACCTGACCCAAAAAAAGTCCTTGCACGCCGCGCCAACTTCCCCTATAGTATCTCCACGTCACGGGGGCGTAGCTCAGCTGGGAGAGCGCTTGACTGGCAGTCAAGAGGTCAGGGGTTCGATTCCCCTCGTCTCCACCATCGTGAATGCAAAGGCCTTCGGAATGCCGAAGGCCTTTTTTCATGCCAAAACACCATGCGCCACAAACCACACCTACGCCAACAAAAAGTTGCACAAATTTTTTCCCATGTCTATACATAGTTTGTTAGCCAAACGCGATTATCAGTGTAGATCGCCCTTCCATATGGGCTTCAGGAATGCGCCTAATCACCGTTAGCATCCCATTAACCTGCATCAACGTGAACAACATCCCAAAATAACCCCCTTAAGCACGCTAAATGAACGATATGTTGTCCAACGCAGCCCAAATCAGTTTCACTAACAGCTTGTGCTAGGATACCTAACGTTACATGAGTTCAACTGTGCTCATGGCTCCAGCAGGCCACGTAGCACAGGGTCGATCAACATCCGGCCGTAACGGCGGTGCTAGAAACACCACGAGCTCCAATATCGATTGCCATGCGCGATTTTGCACTTGTTTTTTGCGGGCATTTAAAAGTTCGCATTGGGTAATGCATCAAATTGCTACGGCAAACCTCAGCAGTTTTCAGCTGTTTGCGTGCGGTCCAGTTTTGTACCCGCTTGACTGGTTCGCACGCAGCCAGCTGGAGACGCGGTCATTTTGCGATACACGTCCGCGTCTCTAGCAACTGCATTTGTACATACCGTTCACGGTGGGGCAGAGCCACGTGCTTGTCTAACTGGGCTCAGGGTTTGAATATGGAGCGCCTTCGCGCATAAGCGCCCTGGCGAAGCCATACCCAAACCCCGTGAGCCACACGTAAGACAGCAAGGGGGTGGTGCTCGTGTGGTATGTGATCCAGGTCATTAACGGTCGGGAAGACTTAATGCGCGAGCGCATCGAGCGTATGGTGCCGGCTGGTGCTATGCAAGAGCTCTTTTATCCCCAATTTCAAACCGAGATTAAACTACGGGGCGAATGGGTCAATACGACCAAACCACTCTTTCCCGGTTATCTTATCTGCGATACGGCCGATCCCCGCACCGTGCAACAGCATCTGCTGCGCATGGACGACTTTGCCCGGGTGTTATCTCAGGATGGTCAGTTTGTGCCGCTGGCAAAAGAAGAGGTCCAGCTTATTGGCGGATTTACGCATAGGGGAGACCGCGTGGTGCCCATGAGTGAGGCCCTAAAAGACGGCGATCAGGTCGTAGTGACGGCAGGTCCACTGCTGGGCCACGAAGGCCTTATCAAAACCATTAACAGGCGCAAGAGCACCGCTTATTTGGAGCTCGATCTGTGCGGCCGACGCGTAACCACTCGCGTCGGCCTCGCGGTGCTTTCAAACGAGCAGCGCGCCATGCGCAACATCAAAAAGGCAATCGCCTAGCTGCTGGCGGTCGCCACACAGAACAGGGAGGATCCCCGATGCGGGGACGAAGTGTTGGAAGAGAACGTGCCAGATAAAAATCAATATGCAACTGATGCGCCCGTGGGGGCGGCACTGATTGCTCAGGCCATGGACCGGCGTGAGGGCGTCGGCCGTTACAAGGCCATGCAATCCATCATGGACTGGGATCGTTCGCGGCTGGTCTACCGCGCCGTTAAGCGCGCCTTTGACGTCGTGTTCAGCGGCTGCGTGCTGGCCGTCATTTCCGTTCCCAGCCTTGTGCTTGCCGCGGCCATCTGCCTTGAGAGCGAGGGCAACCCCTTCTACAGCCAGATCCGCGTGGGCCAGACCCACCGCGATGGCAGCCTGTCAACCTTCCGCATGTGGAAGTTCCGCTCCATGTACAAGGACGCCGACGAGCGCCTGGCAGATCTCAAGGAGCAGAACGAGATCGCCGGTGCCATGTTCAAGATGAAGGAAGACCCGCGCGTCACCAGGATCGGCAAGTTCATCCGTAAGCACTCCATCGACGAGTTCCCGCAGTTCCTGAACGTATTTCTGGGCCAGATGTCCGTCGTCGGCCCGCGCCCGCCGCTGCCCAACGAGGTCGCGGAGTACACCGAGTACGACCTGCAGCGCCTGGCAGTAAAACCAGGTATTACCGGCTGGTGGCAGGTCACTGAGCGCAACTCGACGGGATTCGACGGCATGGTCCGTCGCGACCTGGAATATATCGCCAAACGGGGCGTTTTCTTCGATTTGAAAATAATCCTACTCACTGTGATTGAGGTTGTCAGCGGAAATGGCGCTTGCTAAAGAGACACCAGAGAAATACGAAGGCACCTGTTCAGCGGTTGATCTTCCCGGGCGAGTCGAAGTCCTGGGCGCACCAGTCGACCCCTGGACGATGGGGCAGACCGTCGAGGCGACCGACGCCCTCATCAAGGAGGGGCGCTTCGCCCACCTGATCGGCGTGAACGCCGACAAGCTGCTGCAGATGCGCGACGATCCCGAGATGGACGCGTGCGTGCGCCGCTGCGAGATCGTTAACGCAGATGGCGCCTCCATGGTCATGGCCGCCAGGAAACTAGGCGTGGACCTTCCCGGGCGCGTGGCTGGCATCGATCTCATGTGGGAGCTGTGCGGGCTGGCCGAGCGCGAGGGGCACAGGGTCTACCTGCTGGGTGCCAAGGCTGAGGTGGTCGCCGAGACCGCCGAGGTCCTGTCCGAGAGGTATCCCAATATGGTCCTCGCGGGCTACCGTGACGGCTACTTCGGTGACGACGAGTTCGATGCCGTGGTCGCCGAGGTTGAGCAGGCCGAGCCCGACATCGTGTTCGTGGGCATCACCTCGCCCAAGAAGGAACGCCTGATCGAGCGTTTCCGCGAGTTGGGCGCCAAGGGCGCTTTCGTGGGCGTGGGGGGCTCGTTCGACGTCGTCTCCGGCAACATCCCGCGCGCCCCGATGTGGATGCAGCGCGCGAACCTGGAGTGGCTATTCCGCATGATGCAGGAGCCCAAGCGCCTGGTGAAGCGCTACGTGGTCGGCAACACCCGTTTCTACATGCTTCTCCGCAAGGAGTCAAAGAGGAGCAAGGCCAATGTCTAAGAAGAAAGTAATGCTGGTCTTCGGAACCCGCCCGGAGGCGATCAAGATGTGCCCGCTCGTCAACGAGCTGAAGGCGCGCGCTGATGAGTTCGAGACCGTCGTGACCGTGACCGGCCAGCATCGCGAGATGCTCGACCAGGTGCTGCGCGTCTTCGACGTAACGCCCGACCACGACCTGGCAATCATGAAGCCGGGCCAGACGCTGTTCGACGTAACGTGCGACGTACTGCTCAAGCTCAAGGCCGTCCTCGAGAACGAGAGGCCCGCCGTGGTCCTGGCCCACGGCGACACCACGACCAGCTTCGCCGCTGCGCTCGCGTGCTTCTACCTGCAGATCCCCGTGGGCCACGTGGAGGCCGGCCTGCGCACGCACGACATCTACAGTCCCTGGCCGGAGGAGTTCAACCGTCAGGCGGTCGATATCGTGAGCGAGTACTACTTCGCCCCCACGGAGGCAAGCAAGCAGAATCTGCTCGACGAGGGCAAGCCCGAGTC
>CABUTL010000102.1 GCA_902494375.1 uncultured Collinsella sp. | reverse complement strand
CGAAGCGGTATCGAGCGTCTTTCGTATGCCGTGTCGATTATTGTGATGGCGACCCTTGTGGGCTGGATGGTTGCCGAGTGTGTGGGGCTGGCACCGGATGATTTTGCCCCGCTCGGCCTTTCGCCGTTTGCCCTTACGCTCTTGCGCGTGGTGATGAGCTTCGTTGGCGTATTCGGCTTCTCGGTGATGTTCAACAGCCCGGTAAAGATGGCCGCGGCAGCTGGGTTGATCGGCGCCGTGTCCAATACCCTGCGTCTGACCCTTGTCGATGCGCCGATGATGATTCCCTTCCTGGGCCTCAGCACGGGAATGCCTCCCGAGGCAGCAGCGTTTATCGGCGCGCTGGTATCGGGTCTGCTGGCAAGCTTGGCCGAAGTCAAGCTCACCTACCCGCGCATCGCTCTCACGGTGCCTTCGATTGTCATTATGGTGCCCGGTCTGTATCTCTATCGCTCTATGTATTACATGTGCACCTTCGACACGGTCAATATGCTCGGCTGGTTTGTGCGCGCAGTGCTCATCGTGGCGTTTTTGCCCGTTGGCCTGGGTGTGGCGAGAACCCTCACCGACCCTCGCTGGCGCCACACCAGCTAATTGGTACAAGGGGGACAGGTTACTTTGCACCAAATGAGTTGCGGTGAAATAGGGATTGAATTGCTGCTTAAAGGGTCAAAACAGTCCGTATTCCACCGCAACTTATGGGGTCGGGGGATTATCGGTGCCCTGCATCTTCATAAACTCAACGCTTACGAAGCGCATGCGTTTCGTGCTAGGCTGGTTCCACCACATAAGTAGTCGCAGACGCGCGTACCACGGGCGGGCGAGATGAAGTTCCAACAGCTCCATCTTGCCCGCCCGTTTTTGTTGCGTGGCGCCGCGGTACAACACAGAGAGGAATCTGCCCTTTATGCCTATCAACAAACGAGAGAGCCTGCTGTTCACCTTTATCATGTGCTTTTGCATGGTGCTCTGGATGAGCATCTACAACGTTGCCCTGCAGCACGGGGCCATCAACGGCGAGGTCGTTGCCGCTGCGTGGCTCGGCTTCCCCGTTGCCTACATTTTTGCCATGTGCTGCGACTGGTTCGTCGCCAGCCCGCTCGCCAAGGGTTTCGCCTTTAAGTACTTGGTCACGCCGGGCAAGAGCTCGCCACTTGCCATGACGCTCGCCGTCAGCTCCTGCATGGTCGTTCCCATGGTCATCATCATGTCGCTGTACGGTGCCTGCGAGGGTCTGACGCACATGCCCGGCGGCATCCTTGCGAACCTGTATTCCGTGCCCGCGATCTGGATGATCAACATCCCGCATAATTTTGTGATGGCGCTGCCGTGGAACCTTTTGGTAGCCGGTCCGATTTCCCACTTCGTCTTCCGTCGCGCCTTCCCTGTGGGGACGGTTTTCGAGGAGGAGCATGCCGAGCTCTTGGAGCAGGCTATGGCTCCTGAGTGCGAGTAGCTCGCTTAGGGATCTGCTGAGCGCGGGCGACTTGCTTGGTTGGAGCCCTAAGCGTGGATAGCTCTCTCGGCGATATCGCGGGCGTGAGCGGTGCGCATGACCGGAGGGCCCGTGCTGCTCCGTTGCCCGACGTGCTAGCGCGCAGAACAATCTGTTGGTGCATTCGGCGGCTGCTGAAGCGTTGCGGCAGCCGCTTTTTATACGGAGTTTAAATACAACAGTCTGTTGTATTACGTAGAGTGGTATATCTCTAGCAGGAAAAATGCGAGAGACGGAGCATTATGGCGTTGCTAGTAGGACTGGACGTAGGGTCGACGACGACCAAAGTTTACGCGATGCACGAGGATATGACCGAGGCGTGGTGGGGATATCGCCGCCATGGGGCGTGTCAGACAGCGAGCGTGCGCGCCATGCTCGGCGAGCTCGCCGAGCGCTTTCCCCATGAGTCGCTGCGCGTTGCGGTGACCGGCTCGGGTGCGCGCGATATCGCGACCGCGCTGGGCGCCTCGTACGTTCAGGAGGTGGTCGCCAACGCGCTCGCGATCAGCAGGTTCTATCCGCAGACGCGCTGCGCCATCGAGCTGGGCGGCCAAGACGCCAAGATGATCTTCTTCCGCACCAACGATAAGGGAGACATCGAGGTTGCCGACATGCGCATGAACGGCTCGTGCGCAGGCGGTACCGGTGCATTTATCGACGAGATGGCAAAGCTCATGGGGGTCGGCACCGAATCGGGCGAGTTCGAGCAGCTCGCAAGCCGGGGAACGACCGTCCACGAGGTCTCGGGCCGCTGCGGCGTGTACGCAAAGACCGATATCCAGCCGCTGCTCAACGAGGGCATTCCTACCACCGACCTGGCGTTTTCGGCGCTTCACGCGGTCGCCCGCCAAACGATCGGCGGTCTGGCCCAGGGTATCGACATCGAGCCGCCGGTAATCTTCGAGGGCGGTACGCTCGCCTACAACCCCACGCTGGTCCGCGTGTTCCGGGAGCAACTGAATCTATCGGACGATCAGGTTATCGTCCCGCGCGATCCGCAGATCATGGTCGCGCGCGGTGCCGCCCTGTCGCTGACCGACATGTTCGCATCGTCCCAACCGATCGACCTTCCCGACGCTTTTGTCCGGCTGGATAAGCTCGAGACGGTCGCGCCCGCAAGCGGGGAGGGACGTCTTGCCCAGCCCTTTTTTGCCACACCTGCCGAGCAGGCGGATTTTACGGCACGCCATGGCAAAGAGACGCCGGCAAAGGGTCCGGATGCGTATGCGCCCGGAGAGACGGTGCGTGTGGCGCTCGGTATCGATTCGGGGAGCACGACGACCAAGTTCGCCCTGGTCGATGAGGCGGGTGAGCTTGTCGATTCGTTCTACGCGTCTAATAACGGCAGACCGCTCGACGTCGCCCAACAGGGTCTTGTCAGCTTGAAGAACCGCTGGGAGACAGCGGGAGTCACGCTTGCGATCGATGCCGTGGGCACCACGGGATACGGCGAGGAGCTTTTCGCGCGCGCGTTCCACGCCGACTACCATACGGTCGAGACGGTCGCGCACGCCCGCGCCGCGTGCGCATGCGTTCCAGATGCGACCTTCGTGCTCGACATCGGCGGACAGGATATGAAGGCCATCTGGCTCAACCACGGCGTGCTGACCGATATCGTCGTCAACGAGGCGTGCTCTGCGGGCTGCGGCTCGTTCCTCGAGGGTTTTGCCAAAAACCTCGGAATAGCCGTTGAGGATATCGCGACCGAGGCATTTTCGTCCAAAGCCCCCGCCGTTCTCGGCAGCCGCTGCACGGTGTTCATGAACAGCAGCGTCGTTTCCGAGCAGCGGCGCGGTAAGGGTCCGGGCGACATCATGGCCGGTCTCTGCCGTTCGATTATCGAGAACGTGTTTACCAAGGTCATTCGCGTTTCAAATCTCAACCGTCTGGGCGACAAAGTCGTCGTCCAGGGCGGCACGTTCCGAAACGACGCGGTGCTGCGCGCATTCGAGCAGTATTTGGGCAAACCCGTCACGCGTGCGCCCCACCCGGGGCTGATGGGCGCTATCGGTATCGCCCTGCTCGCGCGCGAGGAATGCCGCAAGGGCGACGCCGGCACGTCGTTTATCGGGCTCGATGCCGTGGAGCGCTTCGAGCATCGCGAGTTCGGCGGCGTTACCTGCCGTCGGTGCAACAACCGCTGCCAGCGCGCGGTCGTGGCATTTGGCGACGGCTCGCTTTACGTCACGGGCAATCGCTGCCCGCGCGGCGGCGCCATCTCATGGGATGAGCTCGTGCGCGAGGTTCCCGCGACGGAGGAGCTGCGTCCGCAGGGTGCTTGCGAGGCACAGGCACCCGGCACGGGGCGCGACCGGACCGCGGCTGCCCCCAATCTCTTTGTCGACCGCGAGAAGCTGCTGTTCGAGTCGTACCCCACGGTTCCCGTCTGCGGGGGGCGCGATGTCACGATCGGCATTCCCCGTGTGCTCGAGTTCTGGGACACCATGCCGTTCTGGTCGACGTTCTTCAGCACGCTCGGCTTTAAGGTGCGCGTCTCGGGACGCAGCACCAAGGCGATGTACGAGCGCGGTCTGGCGCACGTCACATCCGACACCGTGTGCTTCCCGGCCAAGCTCGTCCACGGGCACATCCGCAATCTCGTCGACGCCGGCGTCGACCGCATCTTCATGCCCATCATCACGACGGTGCCCACCGAAAACACCGCCTCTACCAGCGAGTGGATGTGCGCCGTCGTAAAGGGATACCCCTACGTGATGCGCAATTCCGATAACCCGGAGGAGCGTTTCGGCGTTCCGTTCGATACGCCGCTGTTCCACTGGTACGACGAGGGCGACCGAAACCGCCAGCTCAAGGCGTGGTGCAAGGAGACCTTCGATATCGATGCCGACCTGGTTGCCAAGGCGACCGAGCAGGCGGACCGCGCGCAGGAGACGTTTGAGAACCAGCTGCAGCTGCGCGGCAGGCAGGTGCTCGAGAACGTGCGCGAGGACGGCGGCTACGCGGTGGTGATCGCTTCGCGCCCGTACCACAACGACCCGCTGGTCAACCACGGGCTGCCCAAGCTCTTCTCTGAGCGCGGCATCCCCGTGCTGACGCCCGATGCGGTGCCGGGGGTCTGCAACGTCGATCTTTCCAACAGCCGCATCGACATCGTGAACAACTACCATGCGCGCATGCTGTCGTGCGCGGTCATCGTCGCATCGACGCCCGAGCTCGAGCTCGTGCAGATGGGCAGCTTCGGCTGCGGCCACGATGCGTATCTCACCGACGAGATCGCGCGCATGATGGGCGAGATGGGCTCCAAGGTTCCGATGATGATCAAGCTCGATGAGAGCGACGTCGCCGGTCCCATGGGCATTCGCGTGCGTTCGTTTATCGAGTCGGTCAACCGTCGTCGCGCGGAGGAGCGTGCCGAGGGCGCCCGGGTGCACGCGGTCCATCCGCTCGACGACCCGTATAAGGTCAAGTACACCAAGCGCGACCGGCACGACAAGATCGCGCTGGTCCCCAACACCTCCCATGCGTTCTGCAGGCTCATGACCGCGGCGATGCGCAATCAGGGCGTGCGCGCCGAGGCCCTTGATATCGGGCGCGAGGATGCCATCCGCTTGGGCAAACGCTATGTGCACAACGACATCTGCTTCCCCGCGCAAATCGTGATCGGCGAGGCGCTCGCGGCACTCGAGAGCGGTAAGTACGACCCGCACGACGTCGCCGTGGTGACTGGCAAGTATATCGGCGACTGCCGCCTGACGCACTACATGCCCCTGCTGCGCCGCGCGCTCGACGACGCGGGATACGACTATGTCCCGGTGCTCACCAACGACGACGTCGATGCCCACAATGCGCATCCGGGCTTCAAGCTCGGCCTTGGCCCGAGCATCCAGATCGCCTACGGTCTTCCCATGATCGATGCCCTCGAGGCCATGCTTAGGCGCATCCGTCCCTACGAGCTCGAGAAGGGCGCGGCGGACGCTGCGTTCGACCGCGCGCTCGATGAGGTTATCGAGGGCATGGAGCGCTCCGGGCTGAGAGGCCAGGCGACGGGCTTCAAACGCGCGCTTGCGATCATGGACGCCGTTCCGTACGACCGCTCGAACCCGCATCCGACCGTTCTCATCGTGGGCGAGTACCTGCTCAATTTCCATCTCGGCGCCAACCACGAGATCGAGCGCTACCTCGAGGACAACGGGCTCGAGGTCATCGAGGCGCGCATGACCGACGTGATCCGCAAGACTTATTTCTACAAGCATGCGCAGTCGCGCGAGTTCCACGTCGACCTGTCGCTGCCCGAAAAGGCCTGGTACGCCACGGCGGACAACCTGTTCGAGCT
>CABUTL010000101.1 GCA_902494375.1 uncultured Collinsella sp. | reverse complement strand
GCGCATATCGTGCTCCTTTAGATGCCTAGGTGCGATGTTTTGTTGCAAGGATTCTACAGCACGACCGCGCTAAGGTGGAGTTTCTCTCGCGATTTGGTGATACCAATCGAAAACGCTTCGCTATCGGTACTTCCTATAACAGGGCGGTCAATGTAGGATGGGGCTATATTGAATGGTATCTGATGCGAAATACCAGTTAATAAAGCCCTGTCCCAAATTGACTATCCTTAAACCATGGGGAGAGGTCTGCAATTTATGCAGTTGATTGGCTGTTGAGGGTGGCAACGCCGCCTCGATAGGGTAACCTCAATGATTGGTTTCGCGACGGCAACATAACGGTAATGTCGCGGAAACACGGCGAGTCTAAGCTATGACTCGTTCGTTAGTAATCAACACCGCTTCTCACGCGGTGCCGATACGAAGGGAGTTCCGTATGGCCGAACTTACTGACCGCTTCGGGACCATGGTGTTCTCTGAGGAAGTCATGAAGGACTACCTCCCCAAGGACATTTGGAAGCGCCTTGCTGCAACCCTCGAGGGCGGTGAGCCGCTCGACCTGGATGTGGCCAACGCCGTTGCCCACGCCATGAAGGTCTGGGCCATCTCCAAGGGCGCGACGCACTACGCGCACTGGTTCCAGCCGCTTTCGGGCATTACTTCCGAGAAGCACGACAGCTTCCTGGAGCCCAACCACGACGGCACCGCCATTACCAAGTTTACGGGCAAGAACCTCATCCAGGGCGAGCCCGATGCCTCGAGCTTCCCCAACGGCGGCCTGCGTGCTACCTTCGAGGCCCGTGGCTACACCGCTTGGGATCCCACCAGCCCCGCCTTTATCAAGGACGATGTCCTGTGCATCCCCACGGCTTTCTGCTCCTACACGGGCGAGGCCCTGGACAAGAAGACCCCGCTGCTGCGTTCCATGACCGCGCTCTCGCGTGAGTCTAAGCGCGTTTTGGCGCTGTTTGGCAAGACCCCCAAGAAGGTCGTTCCTTCCGTGGGCGACGAGCAGGAGTACTTCCTGATCAAGAAGGACGCTTACCGCAAGCGCAAGGACCTGGTCATCACCGGCCGCACCCTCTTTGGTGCTGCTCCCTGCAAGGGCCAGGAGCTCGAGGAGCACTACTTTGGCGCTATCCGCCCCACTGTCTCGGCCTATATGAAGGACCTGGACGATGAACTGTGGGCGCTTGGCATTCCCGCCAAGACCAAGCACAACGAGGTTGCTCCCTGCCAGCATGAGCTCGCCCCCGTCTATGGCGAAGTCAACGAGGCCATCGACCAGAATCTGGTCATGATGGAGAAGATGAAGCTCATCGCCTCCCGCCACGACTTGGTCTGTCTGCTGCACGAGAAGCCCTTCGAGGGCATCAACGGTTCGGGCAAGCACAACAACTGGTCGCTTGGCACCGAGTCCGAGAATCTGCTCGATCCGGGCGACACCCCGCTCGACAACCTGCAGTTCATCGTCTTCCTCACCGCGGTGATCGAGGCCGTCGATAACTATCAGGAGCTCCTGCGTGCCTCCGTTGCCTCGGCCGGCAACGACCATCGTCTGGGCGCCAACGAGGCTCCTCCGGCGATTATGTCCATCTTCCTGGGCGACCAGCTTACCGAGGTCGTCGAGAAGATCATCGATGGTAAGGCTTCCGTCCATGCCACGCGCGGCGTGCTCGACCTGGGCGCCGATACCCTGCCCAAGCTGATGCAGGACAACACCGACCGCAACCGCACCTCCCCGTTTGCCTTTACCGGCAATAAGTTCGAGTTCCGTGCCTGCGGCTCCGAGCAGAACGTCTCCGACTCCAACCTGGTGCTCGATGCCGCCGTGGCCAAGTCGCTCAAGTCCTTCGCCGACGCGCTTGAGGGTACGCCCGAGGATGAGTTCCAGGACGCTGCGCTCGAGTACTGCAAGAAGGTCCTGACCGACCACCAGCGCATTCTCTTTTCCGGCGATGGCTACTCCGACGAGTGGCCCGTTGAGGCCGAGAAGCGCGGCCTTGCCAACAACAAGACCACGGCTGACGCCCTGCCCGCCTTTGTTTCCGATAAGGCCATCGCGCTCTTTGAGGAGACAGGTGTCCTGACCAAGGCCGAGGCCCAGTGCCGCTACGACTGCAAGCTCGAGAAGTACAACAAGCTCATGAACATCGAGGCCACCACGATGGTTCGCGAGGCGCGTCGCACCTATCGCCCGGTCATTACCGCCTATGCCACCAAGGTCGCTAAGGGCCTTGAGACTATTCGTGCCGCTGGTGCGGAGGCCGCCATGCAGTGCGAGCAGAACACGCTCAACAAGCTCTGCAACGGTATCACCACCATCAACGATTCCATCAAGGCGCTCGATGTCGTGCATCAGAAGGCCGAAGCCCTCGATGGTCAGGAGCAGGCCAATGTGTATGCACACGAGGTCGTTCCCGCTATGGATACGCTGCGCGCCGCCGTGGATGCCATGGAGGAGATCGTCGCCGCCGACTACTGGCCGGTCCCGACCTACGACGACATTCTGTTCTACGTGTAGGACTGGGACAGCATGCCGTCACGGTTGAAAGCCGGGGTCCGCATCGCGCGGGCCCCGGCTTTTTGTTTGCGAAGGACGCTTTGGAGTCCGTTTTG
Source organism: uncultured Collinsella sp. (assembly GCA_902494375.1). Taxonomy (GTDB): domain Bacteria; phylum Actinomycetota; class Coriobacteriia; order Coriobacteriales; family Coriobacteriaceae; genus Collinsella. The sequence goes on along the minus strand of CABUTL010000101.1, from coordinate 3,181 downwards.
CTACCGATTTGCCGGGATCCGCACCCTGTCGGGTTCGAATCCCGGCATATCGGTAGCAAAAAGCCCGTCACCGCGTGGGCAACGGGCTTCTCGATTTAAATGGTGCCCCCAGCGGGATTCGAACCCGCGATATCCACCTTGAAAGGGTGGCGTCCTTGGCCGCTAGACGATGGGGACAGCGGGAAAGAGTATAGCAGACTTTTTTGCCGGCGCGTATATCGTTGGCAAACTGGAAAACCACCACACAGGAGTAGGCTTCTATTCCGATTTTCAAATATCTCAATCTGTAACATCTGGGCGGGCAAATCGGCTCTATCTGTTACAGATCGAGACGGATGGCGGGCGTCGGGACGAATATCTCAATCTGTAACAGTAAGACGACTTTCAACGGTCTAAATGTTACAGATCGAGACAAACTGTCGTGGCAGGTCAAAACCACCACAAGGGTGCCTGTCCCCTTTGTGGTGGCGGGGCGTTAGGGGAGGAGCTTCATCGCGGCGTCGTGGGCGGCGTGCTCGTAAGCGTCGTCGAGGGGCTTGAGCGGCAGCAGGGCGGCGGCCTGTGCGTCGCCACGGCGCTCGAGGGCGTGGGCGATGAGCCAGTCAGCGAGCTCGGGGTTCTTGGGTAGTGCCGGTCCGTGTAGGTATGTGCCGATGACGCCCTTGTAGATGAGGCCCTCAAAGCCATCGTCGCCGTTGTTGCCGGTACCCGTGACGACAGACGTTCCGAGCGGCGTGGCCTCTGCATCGAGCAGGGTGCGGCCGCCGTGGTTTTCGAATCCCACAAAGGGCTCGGGTGCCAGGTTGGTCTTGACGGCGACGTTGCCGATCAAGCGGTCGGAGCCGCGCACGGTCTCGGCGGCAACGACGCCCAGGCCCTCGATGCGATTTTCGCCCATATAGTACGAACGGCCGAGCAGCTGATAGCTGCCGCAGATAGCGAGCAGCGAGCCGCCGTCCTCAACATAGGCCGCGACCTTGTCTTTTTGAGCGAGCAATTCATGTGCCACAGCCAACTGGTCGCGGTCGGAGCCACCGCCCATCATGACGATATCGGCGTCGGTGAGATCGAGCGTCTCGCCCATGCGGACCTCGTCCACGCGCACGGGAATGCCACGCCAGGCGCAGCGGCGCTCGAGGACGATGACGTTGCCGCCGTCGCCATAGAGGTTGAGGGCATCGGGATACAGGTAGACGATGCGCAGCGGACGCGAGAGCTCGACCGGCACAATGTCGGTGGGGACAGCGCCGCCATCGGCGCGCGTTACGGCGTGGGAGGCAACCGAGCTCGCATCGGTGCCCTTAAGCTCGTCGAGTTCCTTGACCAGCGGCGGGAAGGCCGTGTAGTTGGCGACGGCGTAGAAGGTGTCATTGGCGGCCTCGTCTGCCACGGCGCCGATCGCCTGCTCGATATTCGAGATGATGGCGGCGTCGATGCCGGCGTACTTCAGGCGTACCTGCATATCGTGCGCGCGCGTACCTCCGACAAAGGCGACAAGCCCTGGGGTATCGGCGATGCGCTCGAAGTCAACGTCGTAGATCCACGAGACATCGTGGCCGTCGGCGTCGTTGTCGTTCAGGAAGAAGGCGCAGAGTCTGCCGCCCGCCGTTTTAATGGACTGGATCTGGCGATCGAAGCCTACGGGATTCTTTGCCAGGTTTGCCTCGACGGTGCGGCCGGCAATATCCCAGCGGCCCATGCGTCCGCCGGCGGGGACGTAGGCATCGAGCGTGGGCTGCAGATGTGCCGCGTCCACGCCCAGCTCGCGCGCCGCAAAGAAGGCGGCGGCAACGTTATAGACCATGTACAGGCCGTTGTAGCGTGTGGCGATGTGTGCAGCAGCAGCGTCGGGCGCAGGTCCAAAGACCAGGTCAAAGCCGTAGCCGTCGCAGCCGAGCTCCACGCCCGTCACGCGACGGACCAGCGCGGGACGCTCCCATCCGCACGAAGGACAATGATAGGCTCCGAGCTGGCCGTACTGCACGTAGTCATACTCCAGCGGCGCGTTGCACTGCGAGCAAAAACGCGAGTCGCTAATGCGATCGGACTCGGTGCCCGTGGCGCCGTCGATGCCAAAGGCGATGCCCGTGTTGGGGACGCGTGCGGCGATCGAGGCGCACAGCGGATCGTCGGCGTTGTAGATGAGCGTTGTCGTCGGAGAGAGCTCCAACGCATGGGCGATGACGTCTTGGGTATGGTCAATCTCGCCGTAGCGGTCTAGCTGGTCGCGGAACAGGTTGAGCAGCACAAAGTACGTCGGTTTGAGCTTGGGCAGAACGCGTACGGTGTAGAGCTCGTCGCACTCAAAAACGCCCACGCGCTTGCCGCTGCTGGTGTGCTTAAGGCCGCCGCGGGCCTCGAGCAGAGCACCCACCACACCAGGCTCCATATTGTTGCCGGCACGGTTGCACACCACGGTAGCGCCGCTGGCAGCAACGGCGTCAGCGATGAGGTTGGAGGTGGTGGTCTTGCCATTAGTACCGGTAATCACTACGCTGCGGTCGACAAGGCCGGCGAGGTCGCTCAGCAACTCGGGGTCGATCTTCATGGCGATGCGGCCGGGAAGCACGCCACCCTGGCGTTTGAGGACAGAGCGCAGTCCCCAGCGGGCGATATCGCTCGAGGTGCAGGCGAGAGATGAGCGGAGGTTCATGAAGCCGTTCCTAACATAGATGACATGGTCGGGGCGATCGCGTCGCTAAAAGCCGTAGCGGCGCGCAAATTCCTGGGCAAGCTGCGATACATCTTCGCAGGCGTTGGCCCAGGGGGCAAAGTCTGGGGTGTCCGAGATAATGCCGTCGGCTTCCCAAACCGCCTGGTGCGAGAGGTCCCAGGGGTCGCGCGGCTCGGGTCGGCAGGGAAGATACGGCGTCTGGTACATGGGATTCAGCAAGAAGAACGCGCCACCCTCGCAACGGTTAGCGAACTCACGCAGCGCGCGCGTCGCCGGGCGCATCTTGTTTGTTTTGAACAGCAAGATCGTGCGGGCGAGCAGGTACCAAGGAGAGTTTTCGAGTGCGTCTGCCCCCACCTGTTCCTCGAGCTGGTGGGCCAGGGCAAAAAAGCCGTCCTGGTCTTCCAGGCGAGCGAGGGCGAGCAACACGGTGCCGGCAGCTCGGGTGGGATAGCCTTCTGCCTTAAGGACGCGGCGGGCGTAGTTGGCAGCAGCGCGGTAGCGGGC
>CABUTL010000100.1 GCA_902494375.1 uncultured Collinsella sp. | reverse complement strand
TGGCGTATCAAAAATATCCTCGTTCTCGAGCCACTGCTCCTGCAGATGCGCGCCCGAGGCGAGCTCGTGCTCGACGACCTCGACAAAGCTCGAAGCCGGGCAGCCATACACATCGACACCAGCATCCAAATCCTGGATGGCGCGCGTGTAGGCGCCCGAGCGAATGGTGAGATTGGTGGCGAGCACGCCCACGCGACGCGTACGCGTGCTGTTGATGGCGGCGCGCGCGCCCGGGGCGATCACGCCGATCACGGGAACGTCGAGCACTTGCTGAGCCAAACGCAAGGCCGCGGCGGTCGCCGTGTTGCAGGCGATGACCATGATCTTAACGTCGTGCCTCGATAGCCAGCGGCCCGCCTGCAGCGCAAACGAGCGAACCTCGTCCTCGGTGCGGGTGCCATAAGGGCAGCGCTTAGTGTCACCGAAATAGTAGACGGACTCGTGCGGAAGTGCCGTTGCGATCGCGCGCGCGACCGTCAAGCCGCCCAGGCCCGAGTCGAACACGCCGATCGGACGCGTGTCCCCGGCCATATTATCGATATCGGACATTACCTCACCAGATTCTCTCTCGAAAAATGCGACCAATCGTGATGCGTCGCGCTACGAACGGGCTGCGACCAGCAGCTCGGCCGTTGCCACCCAACCGTCGACAATCTTGCCGCGCGTAATATAGGCATTGTCGCAGGCGTCCAAGAACTCCGGGGCACCGGCGCTCGTCAGACCGTTCTCGACCAGGCAGAACATGCCAACATGGTCGGCCATGTAGAAGTCGGACTCGGAGTCGCCGAGCGCAAGCGTCTCCTCGCGCTCGATCCCCAGGTGCTCGCAGAAGCGCGCAATGGCAACGCCTTTGTTAAGACCCGCCGGATTGATGTTGAAGGCGCGACCGTCCTCGACGCGATCGAGCTCGAGCGTCGTCGGCTTGGACAGGTGAGTCAGATGGCCGTTGCAAGCCCAGATCAGACCGCAGCCGGCCTCGTCCAGGATGGCCTGGACCTCATCGTCGGGCACATCGCCGCGCATGCCGACGGTGACCTCACGGTATTTGTAGCCGGTCGACATGTCGTTGTGGTACTCGATCTTGTGCGGCCAGCGGGCGAGGATCTTCTCGCACACGCCGGTCTGCTCGATCACCTGGTGCGGAGTAAGGCCACAGGCGGGGTCGTAGGGCATGTCGCCGGTCAGATACTCCCAATCGTTGGCTTTGAGATCGTACATGACCAGGCCGCCCATCTCGCCGATGTAGGAGTTGAGACCGAGCACGCGCGCGTCCTCGTGGATCATGGTACGGTTGCGGCCCGAGGTGGGAACCACCTGAATACCAGCGCGAGCGAGCGCCACGACGGCCTCGACGAGTTTGGTCGAGGGGTTGCCGTCGTTGTCGCGCAGCACGCACGAGCCGGGCGCGAGCATCGTGGCATCCAGGTCGGTAAAGACGTACTTGACCTTGGCCAAGCGCTCGCGCATCTCGCCCGAAAGCTCGGCAACGGTCGGCAGGGTGTTGTGGGACATGGTTACTCCGTTTACGTAGAAGGGTTTGGACTTGGACGGCATGTTTTGATTGAGGGAACACGCTTATGGCGACAGCGCACTCAGGGCGCCGCCGCCATCATGGTTCATTAGTCAAACTGGGTAACATCGATCAGGCGATTGGCCAGCGAAAGGTCGCTCTCGATGGGCACGAACTCGTCGCCCACGTGCATGAGCTCCTCGTCACCCTTTGCCAGCAGCAAGACAATGGTGGGAGCATCGGGGTTGACGTACTCCTCGCGCGCCGCCTTGAACGCCGCATGCACAGCGGCTTCGCGGTCGAGGATGATCTTGTTCGGCGTATCGTCGGGAACATGCTCGGCAAGCTCGCGACAGACCTTCATCGGGTCCTCGTGAGCTGGATCCTCGTTCGTAAAGATCATCAGGTCGGAATATGGTGCGGCCTCGCGTGGCAATTGTTCGCGGCGCTCCTGAGCCTTGCCGCCGGCGGCGCCAAACAGCGCAATGACGGGGCTGGCGGGAAACGCGCGCTTGACCGACGAGAAAAGCGAACGGAACGAAAGCTGGTTGTGCGCATAGTCAACGACGCAGATCACGCGGCCGTCCTTCGACTCCACGACCTCCATACGGCCCGGCACACGCAGTTTGGAGAGGCCCTTCTTGATGGCATCGATACCGATGCCGATCTCGCGCGCAGCGGCGATAGCGACCAGCGCGTTCTCCACGTTGAAGTCTCCCGCGATACCCAGCAGGACCTTCTCCCCCGCCTCGGACTCGTCGGCACACAGGCCATGCAAGTTGAACTCGATGCTAAAGCCGACCATGCGTACGTCGCTTGCCCACAGGCTCGCCTCGGGATGCTCGACCCCAACGGTCACCAAGCGATCGGCCGTCGACGCTGCCTCCAGCACGCGTTCGACCTCTTCGGTGCCCAAATTCACCACGGCGGTCTTTGCCTGGTCAAAGATCCTGAGTTTGCTCTCAAAATAATCCTCAAACGTGGGGTGTTCGATCGGCGAGATGTGGTCGCGGCCGATGTTGAGGAAACACGCCACGTCAAACGGCAGATTCTCGACGCGTTGATACTTGAGCGCCTGGCTCGAGACCTCCATGACCATGGACTGGCGACCGGACTCACGGCAGTTGGCGATATGGCGCCAGACCTCGGGAGCCTCGGGCGTGGTGTTGGTGCTCTCGTAGCACTCGATACCATCGTCGGTGTTCACCGAACCGATCATGCCGCAGGACTCGCCCGCCGCCTTGATGATGGACTGGAGCATAAAAGCGGCCGTGGTCTTTCCCTTGGTGCCGGTGATGCCCACGATCTTGACGTCGTGGTCGGGACGGTCATAGACCTCCGGCGGCAACAGGGCCATGGCCGTGCGAACGCTATCAACAACCAGCATCGCAGCACCGCTCTCCTTCGCCAGCGGTTCCAGAGACTCGACCAGTGACTCCTCGCACACAAATGCGACGGCGCCCGCATCGAGCGCCATGCTCAAAAACGCGGGCTTAAAGGCAGCACCTTTGCAAAAGAATACGTCACCTGCCGAGACCGCGCGCGAATCAAACGAGCAGCCGGTCACGGCACGCTCGTCAACCTGCTCTGATGCGCGCAGCTCGCCGCACACATCGAGAAGCTTGGCAAGCGTATCGACCGTGGTCATGGTCGCGGAATCCGAATGGTGCATCTTTCACCTTTCTCAGCCATTTGGCAGGGACGGTTTTCATAGTAACTGAAACGCACCCACGCAAAAACGGCTCCCGGAGGAGCCGTTACGCGCAGGCGTTCGTAAGCCGAGGCTAGGCAGCCTGAACAGTGGGCTGGTCCTCGTCGATAAAGAAGCGCTTGTACCACACTAGGAACACGAGCGGCGTATAGATCTTGCGCTGGAAATCGCCCTTGCCCGCAAAGTGCAGATCGAGCAGGTGCATGAGCTCGTCGGTATTGAAGAACTCGCTTGCCCACGGCGCGGTGAAGTACTCCTTGACATAGTCGTACCACTTTTGCTCGCGCAGCCAGTAGACAATCGGCACCGGGAAGCCCACCTTGGGACGGGTGGCCCACTCATCGGGCAGCGACTTGTTGGCAGCGTGGCGGAGTACCTGCTTGTTGCCGTTCTCGTTGATGCGGTAGCGATCGGGAATGTGCTCGGCGAACTCCATGACTTTGCGGTCCAGGAAGGGCACGCGCAGCTCCAGCGAGTGCGCCATGCACATCTTGTCGGCCTTGAGCAGAATGTCGCCCGGGAGCCACATGTTCATGTCCAGGTACTGCTTCTTGACCAGTTCGGGCTGACCCTTCACGCGTGCGTAGATGGGTGCAGCGAGCTCAAAGGCGCCATCGCCGGTGTTGTACTCGGGCTTGAGCACGCCGTCGACCTCGCGCTCCGGCCATACCAGAGCCTGTCCCAGGAACGACTTCTCGGGGATCTCGGCACCCTTGACCAGGAAGTTATGTCCCTTGAAGTACGGCATATGCAGCGCCAGGTTACCGAGCGCGCGACGGATGGGCAGCGGCACCATCTTTTTGTACTTGCGCACCGGGACCGTGTCCTCGTAGTAGGCGTAGCCGCCAAAGAGCTCGTCGGCGCCTTCGCCCGAAAGCACGACGGTAACGTCCTTGCGGGCCATCTCGGCCAAGAACCACAGCGGCACGGAAGACAGGTTGGACTGCGGCTCGTCCATGTGATACTGGATGTCCTCGAGCGCACCGAAGAACTCGTCGGCGGTAATCATCTTGCGAACGTTCTCGACGCCGAGCTTATCGGAAAGTTCCTTGGCGTAGTTGGTCTCGTTGAAGTTCTTGTAGTCAAAGCCCACCGAGAAGGTCTTGTCGGGCATGAGGCAAGCGGCGATGTAGCTGGAGTCGACGCCACCGGAGAGGAACGACGCGACCTTGACGTCGGCGATGCGATGGGCCTCGACACTCTCGTGCACGACCTCGTCCAGCTCATCGACATACTCTTCGAACGGCTTCTCGACGGCAGAGTAATCGCAATCCCAGTAGCGCTCGATGTTCATCTTGCCGGTCGGGATATCGACGGTAAAGTAGTGCGCCGGCGGCAGCTTGTAGACACCCTCGAAGAAGGTCTCCTCAGTCGCCGAATACTGCAGCGTCATGTACGGACGCAGAGCCTTTTTGTTGACCGCCTTGTGGAAGTGCGGGTAGTCCAGGAAGCTCTTGATCTCGGAACCAAAGAGCACGCCCGGAGCGCCGTCGCCCGCATCGGCCATGGGATAGTAGTAGAGCGGCTTGATGCCAAAGATGTCGCGGGCGCCAAAAAGCTTGTTCTTCTTTTTGTCCCAGATGACGAAGGCGTACATACCGCGCAGACGATCGAGTACGGCCTCGCCCCACTCCTCGTAGCCGTGCAGGAGGCTCTCGGTGTCGGCGCCGCAGTGGAACTTGTAGCCCTTGGCCTCGAGCTCGGAACGGAGTTCTTGGAAGTTGTAGATCTCGCCGTTGAAGACAATGACGACGCTGCCGTCCTCATTGGCCATGGGCTGAGCGCCGGCCTCGGTCAGGTCGAGGATCGACAGGCGGCGGAAGCCCAGGGCAACGCGGCCGTCGATAAACTGACCGCCCATGTCGGGACCGCGATGGACGATGCGGTCCATCATCTTGGTGAGCACCTCGGATTGGTTATCCGTCCCACCGACAAAACCGACAAAACCGCACATATACTATCCCCTCTGCTGTTGCTGGGCATCAAATCGAATCAGTAGCTTTTGAGTATACCCGAGGGCGTAAAGAGGGGCGGAATGTTCAGGCAATCTCAACTGAATCAGCTCCGCTGTGACACGCGCCAGTTACCTTTAATGGATATGAGGTGAATGAGGCGATTGTTTTGCTATACTCTCTCCGCACGGGCGATTGGCGCAACGGTTAGCGCAGGTGCTTTACACGCACAAGGCTGGGGGTTCGAATCCCTCATCGCCCACCATTGAATTGGAAACGGTCCTCGAAAGGGGACCGTTTTTGTTTGGGCCCATTTCATGGGATTCGAACCCGCAAGGGTGCGGAGCTGAGGAAACGCGAAGCGTTTTCCAGCGCAGCACGCGAGGAGCGAAGCGACGAAGCGGATGCGGGCGGCGGAGCCGCACGCGGACATCCCTCATCGCCCACCACTGAATTGTTAGGCTCCCAGCAATGGGAGCCTTTCTTTTTTGGGCCCATCGCAGAGGGATTCGAACCCGCCAGCACGTCTGTCACAAAGGCCGTGGTCAAAAAATGGCAAAAATGAGTACTGCTACTTTGTTTGCAACATATAAATAGACAATATTTGCTTAAGTTACGCAACATATGTCCATTATAAGGACTAACAGTCAGATCAAAATCGTGTATTCATCGCCATTTCGACGGTAGCGCGCAGAGATGTGGTGTAAGAGGCGGGG
>CABUTL010000099.1 GCA_902494375.1 uncultured Collinsella sp. | reverse complement strand
GGCGCGTTCATCGACCAGATGGCCACTCTGCTGCACACCGACGCCAGCGGCCTTAACGAACTCGCGGCCAACGCCACCACCATCTATCCCATCGCCAGTCGCTGCGGCGTCTTTGCCAAGACCGACGTGCAGCCGCTGCTCAACGAGGGCGCCCGCCCCGAGGACGTGGCCGCCTCCATCTTCCAGGCTGTCGTGACCCAGACCATCTCGGGCCTGGCGTGCGGCCGTCCCATCCGCGGCAACGTCGCCTTCCTGGGCGGCCCGCTGCAGTATCTCTCCGAGCTGCGCCATCGCTTCTACGTCACGCTCAACCTGGACGAGGAGCACCGCATTGTGCCCCAAAACGCCCACCTGTTTGTGGCGAGCGGCGCCGCCATGGCGCATGAGTCCAACAAGCTCAGCACGTTCCCGCAGCTCATCGAGGCTATCGATGCCCTGGGTGACACACAGGGTGCCGAGGTCGAGCGCCTGGATCCGCTCTTTGCCACCGACGAGGACTTCGCCGAGTTCAAAACCCGTCACGACCAGGAAGTCGTCCCCAAGGGCAAACTCGAAGGCTACACCGGCCGCGTGTTCATCGGCATCGACGCCGGCTCCACCACCATGAAGGCCGCGCTCGTGGGCGAGGACGGTCAGCTGCTGCACACCTGGTACGGCAACAACAACGGCGACATCCTTGGCACGGCCAAGGTTATCATGGCCGATTTCTACAACCACATCCCCGCCGGTTGCACCATCGGCCACGTGACCACCACGGGCTACGGCGAGGCGCTGCTCATCGAGGCCCTCAAGGCCGACTCCGGCGAGATCGAGACCGTCGCGCACCTGCGCGGCGCCAAGGCGTTCCTGCCCGGCGTCGAGTTCATCCTGGACATTGGCGGCCAAGACATGAAGTGCCTGCGCGTCAAGGACGGCGTTATCGAGCACATCATGCTCAACGAGGCCTGCTCGTCGGGTTGCGGTAGCTTTATCGAGAGCTTCGCCGTCTCTATGAACATGGACGTGCGCGCGTTCGCCGATGCCGCCATCCATGCTAAGGCCCCCGTCGACCTGGGCAGCCGCTGCACGGTCTTTATGAACTCGCGCGTCAAGCAGGCGCAAAAGGAAGGCGCCACGGTGGGCGACATCGCGGCCGGCCTGTCCTATTCCGTCATCAAGAATGCCCTGTTCAAGGTCATTAAGCTGCGCGATCCCAAGGAGATCGGCAGCCAGGTGATCGTTCAGGGCGGCACCTTTATGTCCGATGCCACGCTGCGCGCGTTTGAGCAGCTCACCGGCGTTCACGCCGTGCGTCCCGACATCGCCGGCTGCATGGGCGCCTATGGTGCGGCCCTGCTCGCCCGCGATCGCGCCGGCGCCGACGGCACCTCGACCATCCTTTCGGCCGAGGACATCGCGCACCTTACCGTGACGCAAAAACATGTCCGCTGCGGCCGTTGCTCTAACAACTGCCAGCTTACCGTCAACGACTTTGGCGGCGGCAGGCGCTTCATTACCGGCAACCGCTGCGAGAAGGGCGCCGGCCACAAAAAGCAAAAGACCGAGGCCCCCAACCTCTTCAAAAAGAAAAACGAGCTGCTCTTTAACCGCGAGGTACTGAGCCCCGACGAGGCCCCGCGCGGCACCGTCGGCATCCCCCGTGCGCTCAACATGTACGAGAACTACCCCTTCTGGCACGCGTTCTTTACGCGCCTGGGCTTTAGCGTGCAGCTGTCCGACCAGTCGAGCAAAAAGACCTACCAGGCGGGTATCGAGTCCATGCCGTCCGAGAGCGTGTGCTACCCGGCAAAGATGAGCCACGGCCACGTGATGAACCTCATCGACCGCGATGTCGACTTTATCTGGATGCCGTGCGTGCGCTGGGAGCGCAAGGAGGATCCGACCGCCGGCAACTGCTATAACTGCCCCATCGTCATGAGCTACCCCACGGCGTTGGCACTCAACATCGACGAGATCCGCGAGCAGAACATCGAGTTCCTGTACCCGTTTGTGCCCTATCACGACAAGACCGAGCTCAAGCGCCGCCTGTATCAGGTGCTCGCCGTCGACCGTGTGGCCGATGCACAAGCTGGTCGCGGTCGCGTGCGCGGTCCCAAGATCACGCGCTCCGAGGTCGATGCCGCCGTCAACGCTGCCTTTGAGGCCGACGCGCGCTTCCACGAGGATATCCAGACCATGGGCGAGGAGGCTCTTAAGTGGGTCGAGGACCACGGCGGCCACGGCATCGTACTCGCCGGCCGTCCTTACCACAACGACCCCGAGATCAACCACGCCCTGCCCGAGCTTATCTCGAGCTTTGGCTTTGCGGTCTTTACCGAGGATTCGCTTGTGCACCTGGTGAAGCCCAAGCGTCCGATTCGCGTCGTCGACCAGTGGATGTACCACAGCCGCCTGTACGCCGTCGCCCGTTTTGTGACGATGCGCAACGACCTGGACCTGATCCAGCTCAACTCTTTCGGCTGCGGTCTGGACGCTCTGACCACCGACCAGGTGCAGGAGATTCTGGAAGCCAGCGGCAAGATCTACACCGTGCTCAAGATCGACGAGGTATCCAACCTGGGCGCCGCGCGCATTCGCATCCGCTCGCTCATGGCCGCGCTTAAGGACCAGGAGGCCGAGCGCCTGGCAGAGGCCACGGTCGCGGGCGAGACCTACGAGCAGGGCGACGCCGCGCCGGTGGCGCCTTCCACGGATGCCCCCGCGTTCGCGAGTCGCAAGTACACGTTTGAGGCGCAGCGTGAGAGCGCATCGACCGCGTGGCCCAAGGTTCCCTTTACCGAGCAGATGCGCGAGGAGGGCTATACCATCCTGTGCCCGCAGATGGCGCCGATCCACTTTGACCTGGTCAAAGAGGTGTTCCGCGGTGCCGGCTACAACTTGGAGCTTCTGCCCTCGACCGATCACGACGCCGTCGAGGCCGGTCTGCGCTATGTGAACAATGACATTTGCTACCCGTCGATTCTGGTAACGGGCCAGATTATGGAGGCCATCGAGAGCGGCCGGTACGACCTGTCCAAGACGGCCGTGGTTATCAGCCAGACCGGCGGCGGCTGCCGTGCCACCAACTACATCGCACTCATCCGCAAGGCCCTGCGTGAGAGCGGCCACCCCGAGATCCCAGTGATCTCGCTTTCGGCCGTGGCGCTCGGCGAGGACAACCCCGGCTTTAAGATTACGCCGGCGCTGCTTAAGCAGGCAGTCTACGCGGTGCTCTTTGGCGACGTGATGATGCAGATGCTCTACCGCTGCCGTCCGTACGAGGCCACGCCCGGTGCCGCCAACGCGCTCTACGAGGAGTACATGGCGCGTGCCCGCAAGCTGGCGCCTAAGTTCAACCGCCACAACTACACCAAGCTGTGCCGCGAGGCCATCCGCGCGTTCGACACCATGCCGCTCGTGGGCGAGGGCACCAAGCCGCGCGTGGGCGTGGTCGGCGAGATCTTGGTCAAGTTCCACCCTACGGCCAACAACCACGTGGTTGACGTTATCGAGCGCGAGGGCTGCGAGGCCGTGGTGCCGGGCCTGCTCGACTTCTTCCTGTACTCCATGAGCAACGCCGAGCTGCAGAAGGACGAGCTGGGAAGCTCTGCTACCACGCGCGCTGGTATGCAGGCGCTCATCAAGCTCGTGGACTGGATGCGCACACCGGTGGAGGAGATGCTCGAAAAGTCCCGCCGCTTCGAGGCACCCGAGCGCATCGGCACCATGGCCGACAAGGCCCGCACGGTGCTTTCGGTGTGCAACAACATGGGCGAGGGCTGGCTGCTCACGGCCGAGATGCTCGACCTGATTGACCATGGCGCGCCCAACATTATCTGCACGCAGCCCTTCGCGTGCCTGCCCAACCACGTGGTGGGCAAGGCCGTGATCAAGGAGCTGCGCCGTCAACATCCCGAGAGCAACATCGTTGCGGTGGACTACGACCCCGGTGCATCCGAGGTCAACCAGCTCAACCGTATTAAGCTCATGATCAGCGTGGCCAAGGAGAACATGCGCGCCGGTAAGGGCTTTAAGCTCGAGAAGGTGGCGCCGCTCGCGATGGACGAGGTCACCGGCCAGATGCGTGCCCATGACGGCTGCGTGAGCTGCGGCTCGGTCGATGAGAGTGCTGTGGCGTCGGTCGCTGAGCGCCTGGGACGCGGCATTAAGAAGTAGCTTGCCTGCTATGGGCTAGATATGAGACAAACGGGTGGTGGCCGTACCGGCTACCACCCGTTTTTGTTGGACATGGAATCCTGAGATAATGAACAGGTGTAGCCGTTCGCGGCAAAAAACCATCCGTTTATAGAACCCACCCCCAGCGCGCGTCATCCTTACGGTTGAATAAATACACATCTATGGAATTCGTAAGAGAGGACCGTTCCATGAGCTACAAGACCGTTTGCGTTGCCGGCGGCGGCGTGCTGGGAAGCCAGATTGCCTTTCAGGCTGCCTACTGTGGCTTCGATGTGACGATTTGGCTGCGTAGCGAGGGCAGCATCGGCCGCACCCAGCCCAAGATCGATCATGTGCGCGAGGAGTACATCGCGGCTATCGAGGGCATGGCGGACGGCACGGGTGAGTGGTGCGCCGGTATCGCCGATAGTGGCCAGCCCTTCGACAAGGAAGCGGCGCTCGCCGCCGTTGAGCGTGCCTACTCCACACTCAAGCTGGAGCTCGATCTTGCCAAGGCAGTGGCTGACGCCGACCTGGTTATCGAGTCTATGGCCGAGGACACCCAGGCAAAAATCGACTTCTACAAGAAGCTCGCCCCGGTTCTCCCACAAAAGACCGTCATCGTCACCAACTCTTCGACGCTGCTGCCGAGCACCTTTGCCAGGTACACCGGCCGCCCCGAGAAGTACCTGTCGCTGCACTTTGCTAACTCCATCTGGAAGAACAACATGACCGAGGTCATGGCCCAGAGCCAAACCGACAAGCGCTATTTCGATGAGCTCGTCGACTTTGCTAACGATATCCGTATGCTTGCCCTGCCCGTCAACAAGGAAAAGAGCGGCTACCTGCTCAATTCCATGCTGGTGCCGTGGCTGCTTTCGGGCCTGGACCTGTACGTCTCGGGCGTGAGCGACCCCAAGAGCATCGACCTCGCATGGACGCGTGGTACCGGTGCCCCCAAGGGCCCGTTCCGCGTATTCGACACCGTGGGCATCCAGACGGCGTACAACATCGTTATGCAGTATCAGAAGGTCCCGGGCCTGGTGAGCCCGCTGCTCAAGAAGATGATGATGCCCTACAACTTTAAGGCCATGGCATCCGTCCTCAAGAAAATGCTCGACGAAGGCAAGCTGGGCGAAAGCTCGGGCGAGGGCTTCTTCAAGTACTAAAAAATGATCCGTCGGGGACGGAGGAAAACGGATCATTTTCGGCCGCCAACAGTGAGAAGATGGACCCAGAAATAGAAAGGAGTGGCAATGGGCCGGCTCGGGCTTTGAGGACAAGCTGCTGCAAGCCCAGGGCGATTTTTCGCTCAACGCGGGCCAGCACAGCGTGACCTATCTGCCGAGTTCTGACACGGGAACGACCGGTCGCTACCAAGTGCTGTTATACGACAACAACTTTGGTGCGGCCGAGAGCTATCCCAAGTTCGACTGGGGCCAGCTGGGCGCCGCGGTGGTGACTGACTACAACAAGGGCACGCATTCGTTTGGGCGCATCTTTACGGTGGACGAGGTGGTACGCACCTACGAGCTCGAAGACCAGATCGCGGTGCCGTTCTCGGGCTATGTGAGCAGTGCACAGCGCGTCGGCAATTCGAACAGCATGCTCGTGGCATCGGGCATGGCCAAGACCTTTGCCGAGTACGATCGCTATGGACTGCCCATCGCCACCTATGAAATGGAAGCCGAGAAGTACATCTACCGCGTGTACAAGTACGAGCTGTAGCGCTGCGCTTGGGTTTGACCAATGGAGTATGAAAACACGCCGTTCGCCGATG
>CABUTL010000098.1 GCA_902494375.1 uncultured Collinsella sp. | reverse complement strand
GCCCCTTCTACAAGGGCGTGGTCGACCTTAGCAGCACCGCTATGACCATTCGCGTTGTCGCCACCTGCAAGGAGACCGATCGCGGCAGCGTCATGCGTTCTTTGCGCCGTGAGGTAAAGCTCATGCTTTCCCGCCGCGACATCGCCCCCTATCAACTCGTTTTCGATCATTGCGATGCCGACGAGTCCGCTCCAAGGGAAGCTACCGCCGAAGAACTCGCCGAAGCGGACGAGTTTAACGAAGAACAGAAACTCGCCTCGCAAGACCTTGGTAACGAACCTACCAATCAGTAATTCATGGCACCAGGCAAAACCCGCACGGCGCCATTAAGGCTCAAGGGAAAGGAACTGAACATGAGCAACAACCGTAAAGTCCTAAAGGTCATGTCCATCATCTATCTATTGGGAGGTATTTTTAGCATCGCAGTGGGCGCGTTGGCACTCACTGCAGCTTCGGGTGACGCCAGCGGCGATCTCTCGGTTTACAGCGTTGTCGTCATCGTGATGGGCATCGTCGAAATCATCGCTGCCGTGCTGGGCATCCGCGCCTCGAATAACCCCAGCAAGATTGGTGTCGTTTGGGTCTGGGCTATCATTTGCCTGGTTTGCGCCGTTGTGAGCCTGCTGCTTTCCGAGCCCTTCTTGGGCGGAGTCGGCACCAGCGCCACCGATGTCACCGCCGTGGTCGTAAGTGCCGTGTACTTCGTTTTCGCCAACCGCGTTAAAAAGGAAAGCCAGGAGCGCCTGAGCTAGGGTATCTGACCCGCCTGCACAGAGCACCGTATATGAAAGCCGCCCTCCGTTTCTCGAGCAAACAAGAAACGGAGGGCGTCTTGCTGTGGATAGTCTTTGCATTCATTCGATTGCCACGGCACGGCACGATCGACAGCATAATGCCAGACACCCGAGCCGACAGCGGCTAGCGCGTCAACGGATGCGCTAGCGAGCAGCAGACCCGTTGGCACAGCCCACCATGCGAATCAAGTAGTTCTCTACGACGTGATAAGCTTGGGGCTTTTCATCTTTAAGGGAAACTAAGCACACCGGAACCGTCAGGGCCCCTTCGCCCACAATGGGAACAATCTCAAACCCATTAGCGATCTGACCGGGAACAGGAAGAATGGCATTTAAGAAAAAGCCACGCTCGGCCGCCAAAAACGACCCAACTTGAGTGGGGCTATCGATAACGCGCGTCTCGCCTAGGACACCGAGGCTTTTGTACTGCCAAAAAATCGAGTTGTTAAAGCTATCGAACGCAGTCGACTGTCCTACCGGATAGGAGCTCAGATCAGCCACAGTCACAAAGGGCCTCTTGCCGAGCGGATGGTCGGCGGCAACGAAAATACCCGTGGGCAGGGTTCCCAGCTGTTCGCAGTCATCATTGGTATTGTCATATGTACCCACCGTAAGCAAGGCATCGAGGCCGCCCTGCTCAAGTTCCTGCTGGGCAACTCCGGGATGCACAGTGCAAAACTTCACCCGCACGCGCACACCACGCATGATAAGCGCAGATAGCCCCTTATATAGCTTATCCTCGTTATCGAATGCGGGAGCGCACAGGCCAATCGAGAGTTCCGGCATCGCTTGCGGACCAGAGGCCGACGAGACGGTCAGGTCGCATCCAGACGGGTCAAAGTTTTCAACCTCGCGATATGCTTCGACGGCGGGGCGAGCCTTGGCATAAAAACTGCGACCGGCCTGAGTCGGCCTGACACCGCTACTCCCACGCTCAAAAAACTGAACGTTAAAAAACTGCTCGAGCTCGCTAATTGACTTGGAAATGGCCTGAACAGTCACGTGGCGCTGGTGCGCCGCAGCAGTAAAACTCTTCGTCTCGAATACGGCGACAAAATAGCCGACCTGCTTGATATTCACCATTCGCCCCTAAAAAATGCACAGTTTAATCCAGTTAAACAAAAAGCTAGCACAGTGCAAGTGCCGCCCCTGTCGCGAGCGGAGCGTTCAACTATTAGATGAACGTGCACAGCACCTTGTTGAATTACAATATGCTTCGCGACATGCGTCATGCGTGCGCATCAAATACGTCATGTCCACTTCGAAAGGACCAGCCATGAGCAACGCTCGCAAGACTCTCAAAATCCTTGCCCTCGTCTACTTTGTTTTGGGCATCGCCAGCCTCGTCATCGCCGGCGTCGGTATCGCCAGTGGCAACCTCGATTCCACGTACGGGTCGAACGCCATACTCGCCGCGGTCGCGCTTGTCGCCAAGGGCGTTGTCGATCTTGCCGCAGGCGTTGCTGGCATCAAGGGCGCCAACAAGCCTTCGCAGGTGGATGGGGCATTTAAGCTCGGTATCGTTGCCGCGGCAGCCACGCTCCTCCAGGCCGTGCTCACGCTTCCCGCGCTCGGCGGCAGCTCCGTCAATATCGTCG
Organism: uncultured Collinsella sp.; assembly: GCA_902494375.1. Lineage (GTDB taxonomy): Bacteria > Actinomycetota > Coriobacteriia > Coriobacteriales > Coriobacteriaceae > Collinsella. Next base: position 3,688 of record CABUTL010000098.1, on the reverse strand, counting down.
CCTTTGTCATCGTGGTCTACGACCTGTTCTTTGTTCAGCAGGCACACGCCGTTAAGGCCGAGAACAAGGACCGCCTGTAATCGCTCGCTTCTCATAACATCTGCAGCCAAGCAACTAAAAAGGGCCGATCGCGCATCTCCGCGGTCGGCCCTTTACGTTTGCCCAGATAAAACCTGCCAAAACAAACCTGTCCCTTTTTGGCAGGTTGTTAGCTGTGGCAGTACTCGGCGATGATGAAGTCGATGTCGGTTTGAAGGTTGTCCAGATTTGCCAGGCGCTCTTTGTCGGCAGGGCGTGTGCGGTAGTAGTACGGCGTCATCTGGAACACCGCTTCGATGTCGGCCTGGGTCTGAAGCGTAATATTCGCAGACACCCGCTGCGTTCCGACCAACTCGAGCTCAGTGGTCTGCGGCAGCTTCTCATCGTTAAGATACGGCGTGTCGTAGAGCACCTCCTTGAGCCCAAAGAGATGACGGGCACCTGGCACCACGGTGTAGAGCGAGCCCTCCTGCGCCAGCACGCGGGCAAATTCGCGCTCGTTAAAGGGAGCAAAGAGCTCGGTCACCATATCGAAGGCGCCATCGGCCACGGGGACGTCCTTCATGTTGGCCACGAAATAGGTCGCATCGCCGCGCTTGGCGGCCAGGCGCACCATCTCTTTGCCCAGGTCGAAACCGTAAGCATCCACGCCCGGCACCGCGCCCATGGCACTGGTGTAGTAGCCCTCGCCGCAGCAAATGTCGAGCAGCGTCATGGGACCGTTCGTAGACGCAGCACGCCCAGACACTTGCTTGCGCACCAGTTCAACCATCGCATCGCGCAACGGCGCATAGTATCCACGGTTCAGAAAGTCACGACGGCTGCGTGCCTGCGACTTGGGATCGCCCATGGAGTCACCGCTCTTGGACGAGCGCAGCAGATATAGATAACCCTCGCGAGCACGGTCAAACCGGTGACCGCCCGCGCATGCAGCACCGCGTTCGTCATCCACCAGTGGCTTATGGCAAACGGGACACAACAACATGGCAACTCCTTAGCGCGAACAACACAACACCCACCATTGTCGCACGCCTTCCCCACCTAGCCATTGGGGACGTTCTTGAATGAGTAATCGTTTTAGAACGTCCCCAATGACTAGGCGATTAGGAGTATCATCGTCTGCGCAAATAAGCACAAAAGAGCATGTTAGAGATTGAGAGCGTATGGCTGACACCGTATCTAAGCACATTGACATGACCACCGGCTCGCTGTGGCGCAATATTCCCCTGTTCGCCTTCCCCGTGGCCGCCACGAGCATCTTGGAGCAGCTGTCGAACCTCATCGCCACGGTCATCATCGGTAACTTCTCGGGCGACCAGGGAACCCTCGCCATGGCGGCGGTCGGCTCCAATGTTCCGCTTACCAGTCTTATGCTCAACCTGTTTATTGGCATGTCGCTTGGCTCCAACGTGGTCATCGCCAACGCTATCGGCCGCAACGATCAGAACATGGTCAAACGCGCCGTCCATACCTCGATTTTAATGGCACTCGTGGGCTTTGTCGTCATCGCTCTGGGCGAGATCTTTGCCGAGCCCATGCTCGCCGCGCTCAACGTTCCCGCCGAAACCATGCCGCTCGCTTCGCTCTACCTACGCGTCTTTTTGCTCAGCATGCCCTCGATTTTGCTCTACAACTTTGAGGCGGCGATCTTCCGCTCCGTCGGCATCACCCGCATGCCGCTGCAGGCGCTTGCCGTGTCCACCGTCCTCAACATTGGCCTGGACCTCATCTTTGTCCCCGTACTCCACTGGGGCGTCGCGGGCGTCGCCATCGCCACCGCCATCGCCTACACCGTCAGCGCCGCTACGCTCTTTATCCGCCTGCTCAAGACCGACTCCGTCGTCCGCGTCACCCTACGCGACCTAGCTATCGACGCCGTCGCCCTCAAGCGCATCGTCAAGATTGGCCTGCCCGCCGGCATCCAAAGCGCCGTCTTTGCCGTCGCCAACATCATCATCCAGTCTGCCATCAACAGCCTGGGCACCGAGGTCATGGCGGCATCGAGCGCCGCCATGAGTCTGGAGTACGTGTGCTACAACCTGCTCAACAGCTTTAGCCAGGCTTGCACCACCTTTGTGGGACAAAACCACGGTGCCCGCCAGATCGACCGCTGCACCAAAACGCTCAAGGTCTGCCTGGTCGAAGGCGGTATCGTCGCGCTCACCACAATTATCGTTATTGTCGGCCTGGGGCGCGAGATCCTATCGCTGTTCAACAGCGATCCCAACATCGTCTCGATCGGCTATATCCGCGTGTGCTCGATCTTCCCGGCGTACGCCTTTAGCATGTTCTACGAAAACATGTCAGGCTACCTGCGCGGCTTTGGTATCTCGCTCACACCCGCCCTCATCACCATGATCTGCGTCTGCGGTATCCGCTTCTATTGGGTGTTCTGCGTGTTCCCGCACTTCCGCACCTTTGCGAACATCATGATGGTCTACCCCATCAGCCTGGGCACCACGGCGTTCTTTATGGTCGTAGCGGTACTACTCTGCCACCCGGCACGCACCTATCGCGCCACCCAAGCCAAAGCGACAACCCGCTAAACACCGCACTCAACGCCACACCAGTCATTAATTGACAATATGCGAGCTCATATAGTCGATAAAGCGCCTCGTGGCGATAGGCATGGTGTCCCAGCTGCGCCAGGCGGCCACCACGTCGCGCGAGGGGGCATGCACGATAGGACGTACGCGAATATCGGCCTGCATGCCCTCGACGGTACGGCGATACAGCATGCTCACGCCTAGGCCCTCCTCCACCATCGCCATGATGGTGTAGTCGTCGGTCACCTCACTCGTCACGTGTGGCGACAGCCCATGCGCCGCAAATGCATCGAGCACCAGGCTCTGTTCGCCCTCATCCAGCAGCACAAACGGCTCGGACGCCAGGTCGGCGAGTGTCACCTTTTCCTTTGCCGTCAGCGGATGCGCGGCCGGCAACAGCGCCACCAACTCGTCGTGATAGACCACGCGCTTCTCGAGCCCCGCGGTAAATCCGCGTGCCGTAAAGCAAAAATCAACCACGCCGTCGTGCACCCACTGGGCGTTGCGCGTGTAATCGCCCTGCTTGAGGGTAAAGCGTACGCCCGGGTGCAGGGCTCCAAAATCGCGGATCACGCGCGGCAGCACGGTACGACTCACGTTGGTGAACGTCGCGATGCGAATATCTGTCGACGAAAGCCCCAGCAGCTCCTGGCGCTTGCCCTCGAGCTCGGCCTCGGCGGTCACAATCTGGCGCAGGTACGGCAGATATTGTTTACCGTCGCGCGTAAGCGAGACGCCCTGCTTACCGCGCTCGATAAGCGTGGTACCCAGCTCGCGCTCGAGCGCCTTGACGGCCTGGCTCACCGCGCTTTGCGTATAGCCCAGCTCGTCGGCCGCACGTTTCAGGCTGCCGCGATCGACCACCATACAAACAATCTGATACCGCGATGCCATCGTGCCTCCACATCAATGCAGCCGTAAAACGTTTTGCCAGGGCTTTTTCTGCCAACATTAGCGTTTCTTAATCATACTAAAGATACATTCGCTTTACTACATCCAATTCTGGGAGCAGAATCCTTTTTGCGAAACCGTTCTGTAACAAAAGGAGTCCCATGGATCGCAAAAAAGCAATCGCGCTCTCATTTTCCGTTCCCGTCGCATGG
>CABUTL010000097.1 GCA_902494375.1 uncultured Collinsella sp. | reverse complement strand
GCCACTCTTGTTTGCGAGTACATCGTCCCAGCTAAACGTAACGCTGGTCGAATCGACGGCGTTTGCCGTAAAGCCCGTCACGGCCGGCGCGTCGGGCATCTCGACGTCCTTAACGTCATAGCCCACGATCCAGAACTGGTCGGTGTCCTTGGTGCCGAGCTTGTCGCCCGAGTCTGCCTCGAACTTGTCGACATCCACCGCGTTGACACCCAGACGCCACACAAAACCGTACTTGCCCTGCGCCGCCTCGGGCAGGTTGTCGACGGTGCCGCCGTATTCGGTCGATTCACTCGAGGAGTTACCCGTAGTAAAGCCGGCGTTGGCACCAAAGCACAGGCCGCCAAACAACTCGTGCTTTGCGAGCTTCGCGCCCATGACAACGCTGCCGTTCAGCGTCAAGCCGAGCTCGAGCTCCTGCTCCTTGCCCTCCTCGACTTCGATGGTCTGCTCAATGCTCGCCCCCGACTGCGCGGCGGCGCCGTTAAACCCATCGTGCGTGTAGGCGCGCGTTACGCCAGGCTTGCCCAGACCAAAGGAATCCCCAACGGGAGTCTCGCCGTTGAGCGTCGTTTGATAGGTTCCGGGTTCTCCCGACCGGTTGGTCAAAAAGTAGCTGAGCGGCGTCATATTGTGCTGTTTGGCAATGCGGTCATAGGCCTCGACATTAACGACCGAGGTCTGCGCGCCGAGCGACACGGGCGCCGCCATCACGCCCTTGCCACCAGTTTCCTCATTTTCGATCTCATACTCGTAATAGACCATCGGAATCGTGTAGAGCACGGCCTTGTCACCCTCGCCGGCATGCGACTCATAGCTTACGCTTGCGCTGACCGTGCGCTCGCTCCGGTAGTCATAGCATCCCTCGGCGGCAAAATCGACTGAAGCATTCATCGCGACCAGGGGCGGACCGGTCTGCACCTCGACGGCAACGCCCAACTCGGCGCCAATGGTATAGCCCTGGGATGTCCCCGTGCCCTTTTCCTCTCCGTATGACGTGCCACCCAACACCAGATAGCCGTATGCCTGCTCCAGATCCTCAACATAGGGAGCATCCTGCAGCACGGCGAGCACGCGCGGGTTGGTATAGACCTTGTAGCGGTCCTTGTACGTAATCTTGACGCTGTCGTTGTCGACATCGGGCAGCGCGAGCGAGATAAATGTGCCGTAGGTAGTGCCGCGACGGTTGCTCTCGCTAATCACCTGCTCCTCGCCGCGGCGCACCTTTCCGTTCTCGTCGAGCGAAAAATGCGAGGCGGTCATCCAATAGTAGTCATCGTTCTTGCGCAGGTCCTCGTCGCGGTGCTTGCCCACCACAGCGATAAAGCTCTCGTTATAGCGGTCCGAACCCGAGACGCTGCCCGCCTTGACGTCGCTGATCCACACCTGCTCTATACCCTTATGGTCATGCTTGTTGCTGCTGTTGTATTGCTGACCGCTCATGCTCATGGTTCCGACCATGGACCCCAAGCCCTGAGCCCCGCTCTGTGCCGTGTTGCAGGCAAAGTCGCGGAACACATCGCCGCCCACGAGCACCTCGTCGACCGCCAGCTGCTCGGACAGGCCGTCAAGGTTGGCAGTGGCAAGGGCAATAGGCGCCAAGGTGCACGGATAGCGCTTATCCTGAGCGCTATCCTTCCATGCGCTGTTGGGCACATGCATCAGCCCATAGGAGGCGAGGAGCCCGTCTCTGTATTCCTTGCAATCGGAAAGCTTGAACTCGCCAGACTCCGAGTCAAAATACGCGTAGCGGTACAGCGCGCCGTACAGCCCCTTGCTGCCGTCAGAAGCGCCGTAATCAAAAGCGCTGCGTTGCCAGTCATAGCCCGCAAGAATAAGGCCCGTGACGGTTTCACCCGTCTTCTTTCCTTCTTCATCGTAGGCGGCAAACGTGCCGAACGTCGCATTCGCAGCGACCATGGTCTTGCCGTTCGCGGAGAGGGAGATTGCGCCCGCGTCGCCCAGAGCATCGACATGGACGAGCGCACCCTTGGATGCATCCCACGAAAACAGCTCGCAATGCGTCGACCTATCAATATTCTTCTTGCCGTAGGGTGCCGAGACCACGATGGCGAGGTCATCGCAAAAATCGCGATCGAGGTCGCCGGCCGCTAGCGAAACGACAGGAGCTGACTGAAGCTGCGTCCAGGAGTCGTTCCCGCCCTTGTTGTGCGTGGTGTAGTCCGCGGCGTTACCGGCATCGATCTTGACGACGCTTTGCTTCCAGTTGACGCCCTCCAAGTCATACATGTCGACTACAGCCTTGCGCACGCCGTTCTCGTCGACATAGCAGCCCGCGTAGACAAAAAGCTCGTCGACGCCGTCGCCATCGACATCGCCCGCCTCGACATCAAAGACGGCGTCGTGCTCTTGCAGGTAACCGGCATCCAGGTACTTAAAACGGCCTTCGTACATCATATTAGTGTTGACCGTCACCGGCAGGTGTGTGTCGAGAGTGCGCGTACGCCCGTTGCTAAACGAGTAGAGGACCAGCTCAACCTTTCCGGCGTATGACTTGCCGTCAATCGTCGTGGAGGAACTGTCGCCGTAGGCACGGAGCTCGGCAACGCGGCTCTTTTTGCCCGTGCTGGCGTCGCTGCAGAACTCAACACTCGTGGCGTGAATGCCCGAGAAACCGTTGTTGTCGTTGGCGAGTACTGTTGAGGACTCATTGTTGCTTAGGTACGACCAGGTGCCGCCACCGTAGTCGCTATGCTTGTAGAGATCGCTGTTCGTATCGAAGTTGTTGACGTTTTGCCAGAACTTTGCGGCGCCCCACACACTTCCATAGCCATCGAAGAGTTTGCTGCTGCCGCCAATGTCACCGCGCTCGACGTTCTCGAGCTTGTCGCGCAGAGTGTAGCGATTGCCATGGCTACCGTTAGCTGCCATATAGACCTCGCTGCGCGTGGCAAACGTCGTGGGGGTATCAGTGGAATAGGGGCCAACGGTATCGGCCGGAATGTCCTCGCTCGTGCCCAGACCCAGGGCTTGATAATCCTGCTCGGTCATATCGGTGATTGCGGGCGCGTCTGCCGCCTGGGCAACCTGGGGCGTGGCCGTGAAGCAGGCGACGCTCGTGGCGATCAACGCAGCAAGCGCCGCCGTCCCAACAAGCGGGATTTTCGACAGCCTACGGATACGGGGGTGTGGAACGTACATGAGGGACCTCGCTTTATTCGAGTGGAGTGGACTCATTTTTGCAAATGATACATCCGATGCCCGATATCACGTGTCTCATTTTCGCCAACGGCGTGTCTCATTTTTGAGAATCCGAGATGCCGCGGAAATCTTATCCCAGCTCAAAGGCCATTTCTGGGATGTATTTTCCGTCGAGTGCCTCATCGGGAAACTGCATCCCATTTCAAGCGTCGATTCTGGGACGCACTTTCCCCTTAGACCCTCAACCGGAAACCGCATCCCACTTTGAGCGCAAATTCCGGGATGCATTTTCCGCTTGAGCCTCATTGGGAAACGGCGTCCCACTTTGAGGGCTGATTGTGGGATGCATTTTCCGGTTTTGCTCTCATTGGGAAAATGCATCCCGTTTCTTGACCGAATAATGGGACGCAATTTCCCGTTGGAGCGCCTTTGGGAAAGTGTGTCCCACTTCGACCGCCCAGAGTGGGATGCACTTTCCGCAAAGCACCTCAACGGGAAACTACGTCCCATTCCAAAGGCAAATTCCGGGACGCATTTTTCGAAAGCCTGCCCATCCGGAAAGCCCGTCCCACTTTGGACGCATCCGGGCACGGAACCATCGACCTATCAGGCCTCCCATCAATAAAGAGGCGTCCTCCCGGACGGCGGGGCACGAAGTTCATCGCGAGTTCCGCACGCAAAGAAGGCCACTTAATGTGGCCTTCGTCTTGCGCAGGACTGTAGAGCAGGGAACCTAATATTCCGCCGCCGGGCGGGCGAAACATTTTGAAGATGGACCTAGCGTTTATTCCTTCGGGACAAGATCAGCGCAGCCATGAAAGCGATAATCGCTAGCGTTAGCAGCGTCAAAAGCAGAGCGAGCGAGTTGTCGCCCGTCGCAGCCAGGCCAAACAGGCTGGGCTTTTTGGAGCCAGCGGGCTGCGCAGGAATTGTTTCGCCATCGTCCTCGGCGGTGATCTCCCAGCGAATGGTCTTGTTTGCGTCGGCAAGCTCGTTGCCCACCGACGTCGGGACACTTAGTTGCAGATTGAGCACCGTGCTGCCATCGCTCGTGAACGTGGCGACCTGCGTGGGATAGGCGAACACGCTGCCCGGCGTTCCCGTCTGGAGCCAACCGTCAGACGCATCGCCAGCCGACGCCGTTAAGGTAATGGGCGACAGCAGGTGTGCCGTCTCGTGATTGACAACGGCCCGCACAAACACGCGTACCTGGGATTTTACGCCCGTGGCACGAACCTCGATCTGCTGCTCGCGCGCATCGCCGGGCATTAGATCTTTAAAGGCGGGAAACAGATCGGGCTCCCCCGAGGAGCCCGTCGCCCCCGTTACCGTCAGCTGGCGCGCATTTCCGTCATAGGCAATCGCGGGACTATCGGCAAACGCGCGGGCGGGAACGGCGAGCGCGACCACGCAGAGAATGGCCGCGACCATGCAACGCAAGGAGCGCGCAGCGCCTTTGCGAATCGGGAACGCCATACTTACGCACCTCCGTGCGGCGGCACCAGCACGCCATCTTTGACCGTACAGTTCCATGCCTCGGTGACCGCATCGTCGGGCGTGGACTGAATCGCCTGGGTCGAAATGTCGACGACTAGGTTTTTACCATCTGCCTTCTTCTCGGACACGCTCTTGATGAGCACGCCCGTCTTGTCGAGCGGCTTAACAGAAGACGTCCAGTAGTAGAACCCGTCGCTCGCAAGAACCCAAGACGAAGGTCTGTTAGTGGCGGAGGCATCGCCTTTATCGCCCCACTCAATGGTGTAGTCGGTGCCGGCAACCGGCTCATCCCACAGGCGCGCGCCATCCTTATCCTGCCAGTAGATATCCACCGCGACACGCAGGTATGCCGGAGCCGAGCCCGTGTTTTTTACCGAGACATCCCTTTTCACGTTGTCCTTGCGCGTCTCGTCCACCGAAGGCGCCACCGAGCCAAAGCCAAACTCGTTGACCAGCACGCCCGTAACCGAAAGCCACGCAAAGGTGCCGACGACGCCGGCCAAAAGGAGGACGCCGACAAGGAGGGCAACGATCCGCTTGCGCTTAGTCATCCTTGTCCTCCCTCCTCAGCGTGCCGTTTTCCCAAACATTCTTGGCACGCGAGCCTCCATCGACCCATTTTTCCTTCGCGCGCGTGTTGACGCACGTCACCACCGCATCGCCTGCGCTCGAAGCAGACGAAATCGTCAGCTCGGCAGATTTACCGGGCGCCTTGCCCGGCGTGCTCAGCTCGCCCTCGTAGCGCCATGCCCAATTCGTGTCTTCCTCGACGGTATAGATGCCCGTCGGCGCGGCGAACTGCACGCTGCCGACATACCAGGTCTCACCGTTTTCCTGCTGCCGCTTATCGACCTTCACCTCGGCCACGCGTGTCTCGGGAGAGGCTCCCTCCGCCGTCTTCGTCACCTTAAAGCGGAACGTCTGTCCCATGGCGCTGGCATCGGTGGTCTTTTTGACGATCGTCAGCGCATGGGTCTTGGCGAAGTTGAACACGGCATTGCCGGGAGCCTGCCCCCCTTCGCCCGTCTTCTTGGACTCCAGGCGGTTGGCCAAGTCGAACGAACCGTTACCCGAGCCCAAGCTGTAGAGCGAGACATACTGGTCGTTAACGGGTTCCTCCGCCATGGACGCACCAGGACCGTAGCTCGCCCGCTTAACGGTAACAGTCAGCTGCGTCCCCATAAACGGCTCGGCGAAGCAGGCCTTAAACGGCGCCTCGTCGGCGTTGTTGTCGACTGTGTTGCCAGCGGTGGGATCGAGCAGCCACTTAAGCTGCGCGGTCATGGCTACGGGTCTCTCGGTATCGGACGTATCGTTGGCGGCCACTCGATACGTCACGGGATACAGGTCCATGTCTCCCTTGACCGGCTCGCTCTTAAACTCATTCCAAGACTTCGGAGCGCCAACGGCAGGCACATATCGCCACTCCAGGAAGAGCTCGCG
>CABUTL010000096.1 GCA_902494375.1 uncultured Collinsella sp. | reverse complement strand
CCGTAGAGCGGGGTGAAGAGGCTCTCCACGTCTACATCCTCGGCAAGCTCGATACCGATCTGGTTACCGACGCACATCTTAAAGAGGCTCTCGGCGCCGCAGCCGTAGCCGGGCGTGGAGATGGCCAGGGCGTTGCCGTTGGCGGTGAGCGCCTCGACGGCGTCAAACGCGGCGAGCAGCTGCTGGGCGTCGGGACGGTAGTCCTCGCCATAGGTAGCGGGGGCGATGCGGACGACGCGGTGCGTGAGGCCCTTGAACTCGGGCGAGACGGCGCGGGCGGCCTTGCCCACGGCGACGGCGAAGCTGATCAGAGTCGGCGGAACGTTGAGCTCGCCGGCCTCGTCCTCAAACGAGCCGCTCATGGAGTCCTTGCCGCCGATGGCGCCGGCACCCAGGTCGACCTGGGCCATAAGGGCGCCCAGGACGGCTGCCGTGGGCTTGCCCCAACGCTCGGCCTCGGTGCGCAGACGCTCGAAGTACTCCTGGAAGGAGAGATAGGCGCGCTTGTGCTCAAAGCCGGCAGCCACGAGCTTGGCGATGGACTCGACCACGGACAGGTAGGCGCCCGCAAACTGGTCGGCTTCCATCAGATAGGGGTTAAAGCCCCATGCCATGGCGCTCGCCGTGGTGGTCTCGCCGTCCACGGGGAACTTGGCGACCATGGCCGAGCTCGGGGTGAGCTGCGTCTTGCCGCCAAAGGGCATGAGCACGGTTGCGGCACCGATGGTGGAGTCGAAGCGCTCGGAAAGGCCCTTGTTGGAAGCGACGTTGAGGTCGGTGACGAGCGAGGTCATGCGCTCGGCAAGCGTGGTGCCGGCCCAGCTGGGCTGCCACACGCTACGGGCGCACACGTGGGCGACCTGGTGCTTGGGTGCGCCGTTGGAGTTGAGGAACTCGCGGGACAGGTCGACGATGGCGACGCCGTTCCAGGCCATGCGCATGCGCGGCTCGGCGGTAACCTCGGCGATAACGGTCGCCTCGAGGTTCTCCTCGGCGGCGTAGCCCATGAACTCCTCGACGTCACCGTCGGCGACGGCACAGGCCATGCGCTCCTGGGACTCAGAGATAGCGAGCTCGGTGCCGTCCAGACCGTCGTACTTCTTGGTCACGGTATCAAGGTCGACATACAGGCCGTCGGCAAGCTCGCCCACGGCGACCGAGACGCCGCCGGCGCCAAAGTCGTTGCAGCGCTTGATCAGACGGCAGGCGTCGCCGCGGCGGAACAGGCGCTGCAGCTTGCGCTCGACAGGGGCGTTGCCCTTCTGGACCTCGGCACCCGAGGTCTCGATGGACTCGGTGTTCTGGGTCTTGGAGGAGCCGGTGGCGCCACCGATGCCATCGCGGCCGGTGCGGCCGCCCAGCAGGATGATCTTGTCGGTGGGGGCGGGGCACTCGCGACGAACGTGGTTTGCCGGGGTAGCGCCCACGACGGCGCCGACCTCCATGCGCTTGGCCACGTAACCGGGGTGATAGAGTTCGTTGACCTGACCGGTGGCAAGGCCGATCTGGTTGCCGTAGCTGGAGTAGCCGGCGGCGGCAGTGGTCACGAGCTTGCGCTGCGGCAGCTTGCCCTCGAGCGTCTCGGAAACCGGGACGGTGGGGTCACCGGCGCCGGTGACACGCATGGCCTGGTACACGTAGCTGCGGCCCGAGAGCGGGTCGCGGATGGCGCCGCCCACGCAGGTGGCGGCACCGCCGAAGGGCTCGATCTCGGTCGGGTGGTTGTGGGTCTCGTTCTTAAACAGGAACAGCCAGTCCTGGTCCTCGCCGTCGACATCGACCTTCACCTTGACGGTGCAGGCGTTGATCTCCTCGGACTCGTCGACATCGGTCATGACGCCGGTCTTCTTGAGGTACTTGGCGCCGATGGTGCCCATGTCCATGAGGCAGACGGGCTTGGCGTCGCGACCGAGCTCATGGCGCATCTCCATGTAGCGGTCGAAGGCCTGCTGCACCACGGCGTCGTCGATCGTCACGTCATCCAGGACGGTGCCGAAGGTGGTGTGACGGCAGTGGTCGGACCAATAGGTGTCGATCACGCGGATCTCGGTGATGGTGGGGTCGCGATCCTCATCGCGGAAGTACTGCTGGCAGAAGGCGATGTCCGCCTCGTCCATGGCAAGGCCGCGATCGGCGATAAAGGCGGCAAGGCCGGCCTCGTCGAGCTCGCGGAAACCGTCGAGCACCTCGACGGGCTGGGGCTCGGGGGTCTCCATGTACAGCGTCTCGGGCAGGTCGAGCGAGGCGATGCGCGCCTCGACGGGGTTCACCACGTAGTGCTTGATGGCATCGATGGCGGCCTCGTCCAGAGCGCCCGAGATCATATAGACCTTGGCGGAGCGCACGGCGGGGCGCTCGCCCTGGCTGATGAGCTGCACGCACTCGCTGGCGGAGTCGGCGCGCTGGTCAAACTGGCCAGGCAGGAATTCGACGGCAAAGACGGCGCCATCGCTTGCGGGGAGCTCGTCGTAGGTCACATCGACCTGGGGCTCGCTAAAGACGGTCGGCACGCAGGAGCGGAAAAGCTCCTCGTCGATGCCCTCGACGTCGTAGCGGTTGATGATCCTCAGGGCCTCGATGCCCTTGATGCCGAGAATTTCGGTCAGCTCGCCCTTGAGCTGCTGAGCCTCGACGTCGAACCCGGGTTTCTTCTCCACGTAGATACGAGAGACCATTGGTTCCTGCCTTCCTGATCGGTTGGGCGTACGGTACGGTATGCGGCAGCGGTCGGTTTGCGGGGCAAGCCTCGCGGTCGCCTTGAGCCACATGTTTGTAAACCTCACTATGATACGACAGCTCGCGGCGCGTTGAGGACGGCGAGGGTGCTACAGTGAAGCGCAAACAAGAGAAAGGCATCACATGGCATTCGTTTCACTCGCCATCATCGCGCTCGTGGCCTTTGCAAGCCCCTTCATCGCCTCGGCGATCCCCGGGAAACCCGTTCCCGAGACGGTCTTTTTGCTCGTGTTTGGCGCGGTGCTGGGACCCCATATGCTCGACATTATCCATGTAGATGCCGAGGTCTCGCTCGTGTCCGAGCTCGGCCTGGCCTTTTTGTTCCTGCTTGCCGGCTTTGAGATCGACCCCAAGAGCATCACGGGCGTCGAGGGGCGCTACGGCTTGGCGACGTGGGTCGTCACGTTTGGTATCGCCTGGCTTGCCGTGCGCTTTACCCCGTGGTTCTCAGTCAGTCATTTCGACGGTATCGCCGTGACGCTTGCCCTCACTTCGACGGCGCTCGGTACGCTCGTGCCCATTATGCGTGAGCGCTCGCTCACCGGCACGCGCGTGGGCGACTCGATTCTCGCGTATGGCACTTGGGGCGAGCTCGGTCCCGTGCTCGCCATGTCGGTGCTGTTGTCTGCCCGCACTGGCATCCAAACGCTCGTTATCCTTGGCTTGTTTGCGGTGGTTTGCGTGTTGCTGGCCGTGGTCCCGAGCCGCTCCAAGCGCGTCGGCAGCCGCTTCTTTGCGTTTGTTGAGGAGCGCGCCGATACCACGTCGCAGACCTTCGTGCGCCTGACGGTGCTCATCCTGGTCACGCTCGTGGCATTCTCGGCTGTCTTTGATCTCGACATCGTGTTGGGTTCTTTTGCCGCCGGCTTTGTCCTGCGCTATATCATCCCTGAGGGCAACCATACGCTCGAGACCAAGCTCGACGGTCTGGCCTACGGTTTTTTGATTCCGGTGTTCTTTACCGTATCGGGCGCAAAGATCGATCTGACGGCCGTGGCGTCGCGCCCGGGTCTGCTCGTGGGCTTTATCGTGGCGTTGTTGATTATTCGTGCCGTGCCCATTCTTATTTCCATGAGCATTTGTCCTGCGACGCGCGATGTGTCGGCGCATGGTCGCATTACCGTGGCTCTGTACTGCACCACGGCCCTGCCGATCATCGTTGCCGTGACGAGCGTTGCCGTCAACGCGGGCGCGCTGTCACAAGATATTGCGTCGGTCATGGTTGCCGCCGGCGCCATCACGGTGTTCTTGATGCCATTGCTCGCGCAGCTCTTCTACCGCGTGGTGGATGCCGCGCCGGTCGCCGCCGTGGCAGAGGTTGCCGAGCATCCATCCGATGCGCTCGACATCTTGCGCGCCCACCACGATTTGGCGAGTCTGCTCGCACGCGAGCACGAGCTGCTGACCTCGCATGGTCATGGTCGCGTATTCGAGGGCCTGCCTACGCTCGATACGATTGCCGAGCGTCTTTCCGCCGAGGCGGCGAGCGGCCACATCGATGCCCGCATCGTGGACGCGGCGCACCTGCTTGCCGATAAGACCTATGGAGACGAGGTCGACCCGTCCGAGCTGACTCCGCGCGAGCGCCGTCGCCTGGAGCGCGCCAAGCTCGCCGTGCGCGAATACCGCCGCCGCATGCTGGAGCTCTATGCAAGAGAAGAAGCCGAGGACGACGACGGCAAGTAGTCGATACTCTCTCGGGGAAGCCGCGTCCCGCTTTGAAGGCTCGGAACGGGATGTGGTTTCCGAAACAGGGGCCGTTGGGAAACTGTGTCCCGGAATGGCCGCCCAGAGTGGGATGCAGTTTCCGCGAGAGACCCGTTGCGGAAAGCGTGTCCCAGAATCCGCGCCCAGAATGGGACATAGTTTCTGAAAGAAGGCCCTGAGGGAAACTGCGCCCCGTTCTGAGCTGAAATACCGGGACGCAGCTTCCCCTGCAAGCAGAACAAGGCGCGCTGCCTGCGGTTGATGCAGACAGCGCGCCTTTTGCGTTGGGCTTCGTTGAGGTTCGAAGTAGTGGACTAGTTGGCCATGACGCCTTCGGTCCAAGCCTCAACGTCCTCGATGCGCAGGACGTTGGCGACCTCGGCCACACAGCCGACGTTGGCAAGCTCGGCCGCGGCAGCCTGGACGTCCTTCTCGAGCGCGCGATGCGTCAGGAAGATGACCGAGCAGGCATCGTTGACGCCCGACTTGCCGTCCTCGACCTGGTTGATGAGCGAGATCGAGATGTTGTGCTTGGCAAAGATGTCGACCGTCTCGGACAGGGCGCCCACGCGGTCGGCGACCTTCAGGCGCACATAGTACTTGGTCTGGAGCTCGTCCATGGGCTTAAAGGCGAGGTTGTGACCATAGGGCTCAATCTCGGGCAGCGGAGCCACGCCGCGGCTGATCTGCTCGGAGAGCGACAGGATGTCGCCCACGACGGCGCTCGCGGTGGGGAAGGAGCCTGCGCCGGCACCGTAGAACATGGTCTCGCCCACGGCGTCGCCTACCACGTAGACAGCGTTCATGGCGCCGTTGACCTTGGCAAGCATGTGGTCGGCGGGGATCAGCGTGGGATGCACGCGGACGTCGACGCCGGCGTCGGTATTGCGGGCGATGCCGAGCAGCTTAATGGTGTAGCCGAGCTCGCGGGCCTGGGCGATGTCCTCGGCGCCGATGGTACGGATACCCTGCTGGTAAACATCGTCGGTGGTAACGCGGGTGCCAAAACCGATGGAGGCGAGGATTGCCGTCTTGCTGGCGGCATCGAAGCCGTCGACGTCGGCGGACGGGTCGGCCTCGGCATAGCCCTTTGCCTGGGCGTCGGCGAGCACGTCAGCGTAATCGGCGCCCTCGGCGTCCATGCGCGACAGGATGTAGTTGGTGGTGCCGTTGAGAATGCCAGCGATGGTCAGGATCTTGTTGCCCACCAGGTCGTGCTCGAGCGTGCTGACAATGGGGATGCCACCGCCGCAGCTGGCCTCGCACTTAATCTGCACGCCGCACGCGCGCGCCTTCTCGGCGAGCGTCTCGACATGACGGCCCAGCAGGGCCTTGTTGGCAGAGACGACGTGCTTGCCGTTCTCGAAGGCGGTGGTGAAGATTTCGGTCGCGGGGTGCTCGCCGCCGATGAGCTCGACGACGATATCGACGGCGGGGTCGGTGACGACGTCGTGCCAGTCGCTCGTAAAGGCCTCGCGCTCAATACCGGCAGCTTCGGCCTGCTCCCAGGCAAGCGCGCAGGCGCGGGTCAGCTTAAGGTCGATGCCGTAGGCGGCCAGGTACTCATCGTGGTGGCTCTTGATCAGACGGGCCACGCCGCCGCCGACGGTTCCAAGACCGATCAGACCGACGTTCACGGTGCGCAGGGGTTCGCTCATAGATAGCTCCTTCGTGCATCTTATGGATG
>CABUTL010000095.1 GCA_902494375.1 uncultured Collinsella sp. | reverse complement strand
GCCCGCACGCCCAAGACCGATCCGCTCTACAAGGCGGCGCGCACGGTCGGCCGCAAAATCGCCCAGCGCGGCGTCGCGGTTATCACCGGCGGCGGCCCTGGCATCATGGAGGCGGCCAACAGGGGAGCGGCGAGCGCCAACGGCAAGTCGGTCGGTTTGGGTATCGAACTACCGCACGAGCAGGGGCTCAACAAATACGTGAACCTGGGTATGGACTTCCGCTACTTCTTTGTGCGCAAGACCATGTTCGTCAAATACAGCTCGGGCGCCATCGTGTTTCCCGGAGGTTTTGGTACGCTCGACGAGATGTTCGAGGTGCTCACGCTGGTGCAGACGCACAAGGTCAAGCGCATGCCGCTCGTGCTGGTAGGCAGCGAGTACTGGCAGGGCCTGTTCGACTGGCTCAACGGCCCGGTGATGGATGCCGGTATGATCAGCCCGCTCGATCCCGAGCTCGTACACATCACCGACGACCTCAACGAAGCCGTCGACATTGCCCTGAGTGGGCTGATGTAGGGCAATCGTGCCCACCGCGATATGAATATATATAGCAATCTGATGCTATCTAACGTCAGTTTGCCATTTATATTGGGTATACTGATGCAAAAGACGAGGGCGAGGAGGTCGCGTATGTCTACTGCAACGGTTAAGCCTACGACGGTTCGCATCGAAGAGGGGCTCAAGGAGCAGGCGACTGAGTTCTTGGATTCGGTCGGCCTCAGCCTCAATTCCTATCTGAATCTTGCCGTTCGGCAGCTTGTAAATCAGCGAAAGATTCCTTTTGAGATCGTAGGAAGGGCGGAAGTGCCCAACGAAGCGACGAGGCGTGCCATGGTAATCGCCGAGGCTCATGAGTTGGGGATTTTGCCGGACGATAGCCCGTCATTCAACGACGCTGATGAGCTTATGTCGTTCCTCGATGAGGACTAGCGATGTTTGAGATTAAAGTCGAGGCTCAGTTTAAGGCGGATTACAAACGGACGATGCGCATCCATCCGCAGCTAAAGAGTGAGTTTAAAGCGGCGGTTGCAGAGCTTGTGGCCCATGGGTCGCTTCCAGCGGAGTACGGCGCCCACGAGCTCTCAAACCCGGGCGGAAACTACAACGGCCACATCGATTTCCACCTATCCGATGGCTTGGTCGATGTGGTCGTTCTTTATCTTCCCCATAAGACTAACCCAGTGATTAGGCTGGTGAGAATGGGCACTCATCAGGAGCTGTTTCAGGGCCCGCTGGGCTGATCGCCGATTTCTAGGTTGCGGTGGAATAGGGATTGATTTGCGGCTGATAAGCCAAAAATAGTCCCTATTCCACCGCAAGCGGTAAAGGTGCCCCTAGTGGATGGGCTGGTAGCGGGGGCAGTAGCTGATGGCGATGGCGTCGACGCCTACATGGGTGGCGATGGTGCAGCCGATGGGGCCGGTGCCGGCGTCTACATAGTCTTGGCCTGCGAGCGCTTGGCTGACGAGCTCCTGCTCCTCGGCGGCGCCGGTCGTGAGCACGCGCACGCTGGAGCCCGGATGCTCAGCCAAAAATGCGAGGCAATCGGCCATGGTGTTGGTAACGATGCGCTTGGCACCGCGGCCCTTTTTTATGGCCTTGATCTCGCCCGATTTCCACTCCGGCGAAACGGCCAGGCGAATGTTGAGCATTTGCGTGAGCTGGCCGGCGAGCTTGGGCGCACGGCCGTTCTTGACCAGGTTCTCGAGTGTGCGCGGAATCAGCAGCAGGTGGGCGTCGGGCAGCGTCGCGCGGATCTGAGCCTCGGTCTCGTCCAGGCTGCGGCCGTCCTCGCGCATGGCGAGCGCGTACTCCACCAGCAGGCCCTCGGCGCCCGAGCCGGTGCGCGAATCGATGCAGCGCACGTCGAGCTCGTGGGTATCGGCCACCTGGCACGCGTTGGCGTAGCAGGCGGACCACTCGCTGCACAGCGAGATAAAGATGGCGCTGTCGTGGCCGTCGGCGCGCACGCGGTCAAAGAGTGCCTTGAACTCGCCGGCGCTCGGCTGCGAGGTGTGCGGCAGCTGCTCGGAGCCAGCCATGCGCGCGACGTACTCCTGGGCGGTAATCTGCACCTGGTCGAGCAGGTCCTCGCCCTCGATAATCACATGCAGCGGAATCACGTAAATGCCGAGCTCTTGAGCACGGGCGGGGGAGATGTCCGACGTGGAGTCGGTTATGATGGCAAAAGACATAATTGCACCTTTCGTTGGGGCGCGACGGCGCCGCCTTCTGAGAGCAAAGTGCGACAAGTATAGTGGAGTCGTTCCACATTTCTAGGTTCAATTGTTGAATAGTCAACAGTTTGAAGTGTCGGTGTGGAAATCGTCAACTGGGGAAGAGGGATGCCGATGGAGGCACTGGAGATATGCAGGCGGCCGGTCGTGCTGTTTGATTTCGATGGCACGGTGGCCGATACGGGTCGGGCGGTGATGACCTCGACGCGCAAGACGCTGGCTACGCGCGGGTTTTCGGAGGCGCAGATGGGTGATCTGCGCCGCATGATCGGGCCGCCCCTGTGGAAGAGCTTTCACGACTTTTACGGCTTTTCCCGCGAGGAGTCGCTTGTGGTGGCCGATGAGTATCGCGTCTTTTTTGATGAGCTGGGACCGGAGGAGTATCCCGTGTTTGACGGGATCCCCGAGCTGCTGGATGGGTTAGCCGCCCGGGGCAAGCGTATGGCCGTGGCGACGTCGCGCATGGAGGCAAAGTGCATCGACATGGTGCGTGAGCTCGGGCTTTCTCAGTTTGAGGCGGTGGTTGGCATGAATCCGCCGCAGGGTCGCGAGACCAAGGCCGATTCGGTCCGCGATGCTCTGGCGGCGCTCGGCGCGACGGCCGACGTTGCCGTGATGATCGGCGATCGCTTTAACGATGTGGAGGGCGCGCACGCGATGGGCGTGCCGTGCATTGGCATCTATTCGGGCGCGGCGGCGCCGGGCGAGCACGAGGCGGCGGGTGCCGATGCAGTGGTGCACTCGGTGGCCGAGCTTGCTAAACTTTTCGCTATATAAGTACTTGATGTGAGGGGCGGGCGTACCCGTCGCTCATTGGTAAGGAGGCAGTCCATGAATCAGGTGGAGCAGAGCGTCGCTGAGTATGTCGACGAGGTCTGGGAAGATGTCGTCGCCGATATCGAACAACTGGTGAGCTATCCGTCCGTGGCCGTTGCTGCCGATGCGGAGCCTAGCGCGCCGTTTGGCCGCCCGGTTCGTGATGCGCTCGATTGCGCGCTCGGCATTGCGCAAAAGCTCGGCTACCAGACGAGCGACGACGAGGGCTATGTGGGCATTGCCGATATCCCGGGTCGCGGCGACAAGCAGCTCGCGACCATCTGCCACGTGGACGTGGTGCCCGCCGGCCCCGGCTGGAACACCGACCCGTTTGCGATGGAGCGTCGCGAGGGATGGCTGCTCGGCCGTGGCGTGATTGATGACAAGGGTCCGGCGGTGTTGTCGCTCTACGCCGGTGCCTACCTGCTCAAGCACGGCATTGTGCCGCGCTATACCTTCCGCGCGCTGCTGGGCTGCGATGAGGAAGTGGGCATGTCCGACGTTCACCATTATCTGGAGAACCACGCAGACCCCGACTTTTTGTTTACGCCCGATGCCGAGTTCCCGGTCTGCAATGCCGAGAAGGGCCAGTTTGGGGCGACGTTTGTGAGCCCCAAGATCGATGGAGGGCGCATCGTATCGTGGAGCGGTGCCGAGGCGAGCAACGCCATTCCGTCGCAGTCTATCTGCGAGCTTGCGATTGCCGCCGATGAACTGCCGGCGCCCATTGAGAACGCCGACCGCCTGGAGATCACGGCGCTCGAGAACGGCCATGCCCAGATTTTCGCGCACGGTATCGGTGGCCATGCTTCGATGCCCGAGGGGACGATCAACGCCGTCGGCCTGATCGTGACGTACCTGCGCGAGGCCGAGGACGCGTTTGGTGCCCGTGACGAGCGCCTGCTGACGCCTGCCGAGCACGAGTTCGTCAAGTTCCTGGCCTTTGTACATGCAGACGCCTATGGCCGCGGCTTGGGTATCGATGCGACGAGCTCGGCGTTTGGCCCGCTTACCTGCAACGCTGGCGTCATCCGCGTGGCGGATGGCCATATTGAGCAGGTCATCGACGTGCGCTTCCCCGACAGCACGAGTGCCGATACCATCCGCGAGCAGCTCGACCCGCTCGTGGGCCGTTTTGGCGTGACGTGCCAGCTGGGTCGCGCGAAGGTGCCGTTCTCGGTCTCTGCCGACGATCCGGCCGTGAAAGCGCTGATTGATACCTATAACGAGTTTACGGGTAAGCATGCCGAGCCCTTTGCCATGGGCGGCGGCACGTACGCGCGCAACTTTGCCCGCGCCGTGTCATTTGGCCCCGAGGAGACCGGCCTGGAGTTGCCCGCATGGGGCGGCCAGATGCATGGCCCCAACGAGTGCGCCAACGAGGAACAGCTCAAGCAAGCGCTCAAGATCTATATTGTTGCGATCTTAAGGCTCAACGAGCTCGAGCTTTAAGGTTGCGGCGTTTTGCCAATCTAAGTTGCGGTGGAATAGTTCCTAGAATCGGCTGCCTAACAGCCAAACAGGAACTATTTCACCGCAACTTTGCTTTTATTGGTGTAAAAGGTGCGCCATATTTGGCGCTGGATTGTTATTCGTTTGTAAAGCCCTGCCGCGCTTGCGGTAAGGGTTTATCAAATGCCCGTAAGAAACCGCAGTTGGCGCGGGTGCTGCCCGGTCGGGGTCGTATCTTTCCAAACAGCAAAGCGGGCAGGGTGCCCGCGATTCGCATGTACGAAAGGAAGATCATGCTCGATCAGGCTTATTCTCGTCGTCAGTTCCTCGGCCTCGCTGGTGGTCTTGCCAGCATCGTCGGTCTCGGTCTCGTTGGCTGCGGCGGCGCAGGCGCATCCGACGCCGCCGACAAGGGTAGCGCCGCTGCTGCCGAGTCCGTCTCCGGCGAGGTGACCTACGACGGTGCCTCCTCGTTCCAGGCTCTCGTCGAGGCCGCTGCCGAGAAGTTCATGGATGCCAACCCCGACGTCTCCGTCTCCGGCTCGGGCAACGGTTCGGGCAAAGGTCTGACCGCTGTTGCCGCCGGCACCGTCACCATCGGTAACTCCGACGTCTTCGCCGAGACCAAGCTCGAGGCCGACCAGGTCAAGAACCTCGTCGACCACGAGGTCGCCGTCGTGGGCATGGGTCCCGTCGTCTCTAAGAACGTGAAGGTCGACGACCTGTCCCTCGAGCAGCTCAAGGGCATCTTCTCCGGCCAGATCACCAACTGGAAGGAGGTCGGCGGCGACGACGCCAAGATCGTCGTTCTCAACCGCAAGGCCGGTTCCGGTACCCGCGCCACCTTCGAGGCTGCCGTCTTTGGCGACGAGGCAGTCGACTTTAAGGGCGACGCCGAGCTCGACAAGTCCGGCGACGTCCAGACTCAGATGGGCAGTACCGACAACGCCATCTCCTACCTCGACTTCTCGCACTTCGATGACTCCAAGTTCAACGCCATCAAGGTCGAGGGCGTCGAGCCCAAGAGCGCAAACGTCACCGACGACTCCTTCAAGATCTGGGCTACCGAGCACATGTACTGCTCCAAGGACGCCGACGAGGCCACCACGGCCTTCCTGGAGTTCATGCTTTCCGACGACGTCCAGGGCAAGCTCGTCGAGGAGCAGGGCTTTATCCCCGTCTCTGCCATGAAGGTCGTCAAGGACGCCAGCGGCAAGGTCTCTGCTAAATAAGTAATCGCCCCCGGAAAGGTTTGCAATGGCAAAACAGCTGCCAAAGCGCGACCTTGAGAACGTGGGCCTGAGCGTCACGGGCGCGTGCGTAGCGCTCGTGACGCTTGTCGTTGCCGCGCTCATCTTTATGGTCGCCCAAAAGGGCCTCTCGGCTTTTATCAAGGACGGCGTCTCGGTCGTCGAGTTCTTTACCGGCACCAAGTGGGACCTGGCCAACACGGCCGAAAACGGCCTGCCTTATACCGGCGCCCTGCCCCTGATCGTCACCTCGTTTGCAGTCATGGTGCTCTCCACGCTCATCGCGCTGCCCATCGCCATCGGCTCTGCCATCTTTGCGGTCGAGATCCAGCCTAAGTTTGGTTCCAAGATCTTTCAGCCGCTTATTGAGCTTTTGACCGGCATTCCCTCGGTCGTCTTTGGCTTGATC
>CABUTL010000094.1 GCA_902494375.1 uncultured Collinsella sp. | reverse complement strand
GTTCTATTGATGAGTTTCATTGGTGCCTCCCTGCGGTCTTCTATCGCTATTCCTCAAAAACGAAAATTATTCAGTTTTGAGGAATAGACTCTGCAACGAATATACCTCGTTAAAGGCCGAGCTGGCTTAATTCTATTCCTCAAAATCGAAAGATTTTCAGTTTTGAGGAATAGGGTGCTGACAACCCATTCCCCAGACAACAAGACCCTCCCCGGCACAGCCGAGGAGGGTCTTGTTGTCATCGTTATCTTTGAGTGCGGGCGCCTCGCGCTACAGACCGCGAATGCGCACGGCCTCGGGCGGAAACTCTTGCTCACTGGCGTCGGTCTTAATGGTCGCGCGGCCCCAGATGTCTAGGCCCGCAAACACACCGACCGCAAGCGGCAAACCGTTGGGCGACACCGCCGCAACCTGACGACCCAGCAGCGGCACCATATCGAAGTACTCACCCAGCACCGGAGCCAGCGGGCCGGCAGCGCCCTGCGGCGTGTTGGCGGCAACCGCCCAGGCGTCAACGCGGGTCAGCACAGCGGCGGCCAATGCCTCGATCAGCGCCTCATCTGCCATATCCACGCCAAGCTCACTCAGCGCCGCACGCTCAATATCAACCGTCACCGCGGCAAACATGCCCGCAGCACCGGCACCGCCGTTCACGGCAACACGCGCGAGCGACGTCTCAAACGCAGGCGCACCGCACACGATATCGCTCGGCCACTGGATACCCACTTTACCGGCAAGGCCCAACCCCGGCGTCGAAGCCGTGCCCATGAGCGCGTCCATCATGCCCATCGCGGCCACAAACGGCAGGCCGTGGAAGGCGTGCATATTCACATCGGGGCGCACGACCAGCGAAAACGTCAGCGAAGCATCGCCCACGCTCCATGCGCACCAGCCCGCGGACACGCCCTCGCGGCCCGCGTCACGCGCCGCGTCGAGCTCGGTACCGGCGACAACAGCATTCATCTCGATCATCTACATACGCCCCAATTCGCCCACGATATGGCCCACGCGATCCTCGGGCTCCTTGACCTCGACGCCGTTGTAGCGGAAGAACCGCGCCGGGTCGTGCATCAGGTCCTCGAGCGGCACCAGCACAAAGTCGCGCTCGCCAATGAGCGGATGCGGCAGGCGCAGCTTTTTGCCGCCGTGGGTCTCGCCGTCCATCCACAGCAGGTCCAGGTCGATGGTGCGCGGACCGTTGGCCTTGGCCTTTTTGGAGCGGTCGCGGCCCAGCTCGAGCTCGATCTTCTGCAGCTCGTCGAGCAGTACCAGCGGCGCCAGCTCGGTCTTAATCTCGATGACGGCGTTGGCAAACGCGTCCTGGCGCGTCTCGTAGGCCGGCTCGCTCTCGTAAATCTTGGAGGAGTTGGACACGCAGGTGAGTGGAATCTCGGCGATCATCTCGCGTGCGGCGCGGATGTTGTCGCAGCGATGCCCCAGGTTGGAGCCCACGGCCACAAACGCGCGGCGCGGCTGCGGCTTGGCAACCGCCCAGTAACCGTTCAGGAACTGCGCAAAACCCGCGGCGTCGTGCACGCGCACGATGTTGGCACCGGCCTGGATGGCGCCCAGGCACACGCCAAACGTGGCGGCATCGCGCTCGGCGGCCTCGGTCACGCCCGAGACGGCGCCCACAAAGCGCTTGCGCGATACGGCGCACATGAGCGGATAGCCCAGTGACGCCATCTTGGCAGTCTCGCGCTGGATGACGATGTCCTCGTTAGCCGACTTACCAAAGCCCGGGCCAGGATCGATGCAGATGCGGTCGCGCGACACGCCGGCGTGGATGAGCGCGCGGGCCTGATCGGACAGAAAGCCCATAACGCGGCGCATGATGGGCGCCGAATCGGGCAGGGTGAAGCGGCGGAGCTGCGAGGTGGGCACGTAGGCTTCCTCGCGGCGGGCGCTGCGGCGCATCATGGCGGCCAGGCGGTCATTGGGCTCCGATGCGGCCTCGGTGGCCTCGGGCGCGGGCGCGACGGTCTCGGCGGCAGCAGCCTGCTCGGCGGCCGGCGTCTCCTGCTCGCTTGCGGGCTCAGACGTGGGCTCCGGTTCACCAAACGGCAACGAGGGCTGCACCACGCCGCCCGGAAGCTTGGCCTCCGGCTTAGGCTCGCCCAGCAACTTGCCGCGACGGCGACGGGCCGGCTTCTCGGCCTCGCGCGCGGCCTCGGCAGCCGCTTCGCGTGCCTTCTCGGCAACAAACGCCGCTGCCGAGGTATCGAGCTGCACCGTTGCGTGCGTGCGCGCGGGCGCGGCGACCTCGCCGGCATGCATCACGATGACGCCGCAGGTGCTCGTCTTAACAAACTCGACCATCTTGGGGTCGGTGAAGCCGGTCACGTCGTTGACGATCGAGGCGCCGCAGCGCACGGCCGCCTTGGCAACCGCCACGTGACGCGTGTCGATCGAGACGATGGCGCCCTCCTTGGCCAGCGCGCGCACCACGGGCAGCACGCGGCGAGCCTCCTCGTCGGGGTTGACCGGGGTAAAGCCGGGGCGCGTGGACTCGCCGCCCACGTCGATGATGTCGGCGCCGGCGTCGAGCATCGTCAGGCCATACTCGATCGCGGCGTCCGGGTCGAAATGCTCCCCGCCATCGCTAAACGAATCGGGCGTCACGTTGAGGACGCCCATGATGCGCGGACGGTCAAAGCTGAGCTCGTACTTTCCGCACCGCCATGTCTTGCTGTCGTTCGCCATGAACATCCTCCTAAAATGCCCACGCCGCCGAGCTTGGGGAGCTGGCGGCGGGGTCGCTTTGCACTCAGTCTTTCTATTGTATCCGCGCACGCGGGCTAGAACGCAAACGCGGCCGCGATGTCGCAAGAAATCAGCAGGTCGGCATTTGCATCCTGATCGGTGGGAGCAAGGTTGCATATGGCCAGCGTATCGCCGGTAAAGTATCGCGTAAGGCCTGCCGCCGGATACACCACGAGTGAGGTCCCGCCCACAATGAGGGCATCGGCCGCGGCGATGGCGGCAACGGCACCGGTCAACACATGCTCGTCGAGTGGCTCTTCGTAGAGCACCACATCGGGTTTGATGCGACCACCGCACGCAGGGCACACGGGCACGCCCGCGGCGTCCTCGTGCTCGCGCGAGCAAATCCACTCGGCGCTATAGACCGCGCCGCACGACTGGCAAATGTTGCGATGGACCGATCCGTGCAGCTCGAACACGCGCTGCGAGCCCGCCATCTGATGCAAGCCGTCGATGTTTTGCGTCACCACGGCATCAAGCTTGCCGGCGCGCTCCAGCTCGGCCAGCTTGGTGTGACAGCGGTTGGGCTTAGCGTTAAGAGCGATCATCTTGGTGCGGTAGAAGTCGAAGAACTCGGCCGGATGCGCCTCGTAAAAGCTATGCGACAGCATGGTCTCGGGCGGATAGGCAAACTGCTGGTGATACAGGCCGTCCACGCTGCGGAAATCGGGGATGCCACTTGCCGTGGAAACACCCGCGCCGCCAAAGAAGACCACGCGCTTGTGGGTATCAAAAAGCTCCGCCAGCGCGGCGGACGCCTGCTTGGGGTCCGATATTGCCTGCGTCATATGAGTCCTCCGTCCTTGCTAGTCGGGCAGCGTTGAGCGACGCCCCAGCATGCGACCTTTAAGTCAGCATGCGCGGAGCCCACCCCGCCCCTGTTGCGCTAATCTTAAGCCTGCCAACCCCGTCGAAAGGACACCATGCCTCAGACTTACACTTTCGCCTCGTGGAACGTCAACGGCCTGCGCGCCGTGCTCAAAAAGGACCCGAGCTTTATCCAGATCGCGCAAGAACTCGACGTCGATATCCTGGCGCTGCAAGAGACCAAGCTGCAGGAGGGCCAGGTCGATATTGACCTGCCCGGCTATCACCAAACCTGGAGCTACGCCGAGCGTAAAGGTTATTCGGGCACTGCGGTCTTTAGCCGCCAGGAACCGCTGCGCGTGCTGCGCGCCGACGCACTGCTACCCTACGCTAGCGAGGGCGAGACGGCAGAGCTCGTGGCGCAGGCCGCGACCGAGGGCCGCGTCTGCGCGCTCGAGTTCGACAAGTTTTGGTTTGTCGACGTCTATACGCCCAACGCCCAAAACGAGCTCGCGCGCATCGATGTGCGCATGGCCTGGGACAATGCCTACCGCGGCTTTTTGAGTGCGCTTGAGCGCGAGGCCGGCAAGCCCGTCGTAACCTGCGGCGACTTTAACGTGGCGCACGAAGAGATCGACCTTAAGAACCCCAAGTCCAACCGCGGCAACGCCGGCTTTTCGGACGAGGAGCGCGGTAAGTTTACCGAGCTCCTCGACGCCGGTTTTACCGACACCTGGCGCGCGGCCAATCCGGACGTCGAGGGCGTCTACAGCTGGTGGAGCTACCGCTTTAATGCCCGCAAGAACAACGCAGGCTGGCGCATCGACTACTTCCTGGTAAGCAACGCAATCGCCGGCAACGTACGCGACACCGGCATCCGCGGCGACATCTTCGGCAGCGACCACTGCCCCGTCACCCTCGCGCTAGAGCTCTAGCGCCAAGTAATTCCTGGGGGACAGAGGAAAACAGATCATGTGGCCCCTCTCCCCCTATAAGTTGCGGTGGAATAGTTCCTGTTTGGGCAGCAAATAGCCAAAAACGAGAACTATTCCACCGCAAGTTCGTGTGGGAACGCGAAATGCCCTACAGTCCGTATTTCACGACGACTCGGTTGATGCGACAGCACCAAGGCTTGTACAAGGCGGCCAAAAACACGCAGGTCGCAAGGCCGTGCGTAATATCGAACGGCACTGCCGTGGCAAGACGCGCCACGGCGCCCGCCCAAGTAAGCGGCTGTACAAACCCAATGATGTCATACGCGTTGATCACGACGCCATAGAGCAAGCCCGACGCAAAGCCGTACGCCAGCAGCGCCGGCATACGCACGGTGCCATCGGCGCGATCAAAAGCGCCGGCATGCGCCAGCGCACCGCCAACGTATCCCACGAGCCCCCAGGCATACATCTGCCACGGCGTCCACATGCCCTGTCCAAAAAAGAAATTGCTGGTCAGCGCCGCCAGCGCGCCAACCATAAAACCATTGCGGCGGCCAAGCGTCGCCCCCGCGATAATGGCGATGGCGCTCACCGGTTTAAAGTCGGGAATGGGCCCAAACAGAATGCGCCCCGCCGCCGCCAGCGCCGCCAACACCAGCGTGGGCATAATCTGGCGCAGGCCCGGACGAGATGCCTCGTAACCCGCAAAGAACAGCGCGAGCACCAGCGCCACCACAACCAGCATGGCCAACGCTGCCTGCTCAACACCCGACAGCAACGCCGCAGCCATCACGGCTGGCACCGCCAGCAGCAGCGGGATTTCCAGTTTTGCAAGCAAGCGCGAGAAACGACAGTCCGTCATCCCATCACGCCCTATAGAACACGTTGTCGGCAAAGAAGTCGGCCGGGGGCTCCATGCAGGCAATCTCGCCGTCAAACATCATGGCGACGTCGTCGGCTACCTGCTCGGCAAAATCCAGATCGTGCGTGGCCATGATGACGGTGCCGCCAGCCTTCGCATGGTCACGCAGGGCGCGGGCGATGATGCGGCGGCTCTCCAGGTCCAAGCCCTTCGTGGGCTCGTCAAGCAGCAGCAGCTCGGGGCCGATCAGCAGCAGCTTTGTCAGTGCGAGCAGCTGGCGCTGTCCGCCCGAGAGGTCGTAGGGGTGGCGCGTCTCCAGGCCGTCCAATCCCAGTTGCGCCGCACGCTCCAGCGCCAAGTTCTCGTCATATCCGCAGGTCGAGGCCCATTCCATCAGCTCATCGCGAACCGTCTCGGCAACCAGCAATGCTTTGGGATTCTGAGGCAGCAGCGCCGCCGAGGCCGCTCCGCGCACCATGCGGCCGCGCTGCAGCTTGGCGGTCTTCGCCAGCACCGAGAGCATCGTCGACTTACCGCATCCGTTACCGCCCACAACCGCATGCACCGCGCCAGCCGAAAACGACGCATCGAACCCGCGCAGCACCCAACCGCCCGCGCGATCGTAGCGAAACCAGCCTTCCGACAGGGTGGTAGCCGACCCGCCGTGCATTTTTTGGAGTATTCTGCTTCCATCCGTGCGCGGAAAGGCTTCCGAGCCGTTCTCGAGCGACGTTTGCGCCACAAAGTTTGACGATTTGTCCAATTCCGAACTTTTTTTCGCGCTCGATATGTCCCCGG
>CABUTL010000093.1 GCA_902494375.1 uncultured Collinsella sp. | reverse complement strand
GCTTCCAAGGGCCAGGTGCCGGAGCACAAGTTCGATTCCTCCATCGAGGACGTTCTGGACCACATCGAGAATAACCTGCCTGCGAGCGTTCCCGCCAACAAGCGCCGCTACTACGCGGTCAAACTGTTCGAGCGCGACGCGGACGCCTGCAAGCTCATCAACCTCACCAAGGAGAAGGCCGATCGCGTTGAGCAGCTGGTCGCCCAGTGCGAGCAGGATTGCGACGACGATGCCGAGTCCATCATCACCGGCGAGCGTTACGGCGTGATTGCCCACATCATTGACGAGTGCCTCACCAAGGCTCCGGCAAAGATGAGCACCTCCGAGAAGATCGACCGCGTGGTTACCAACCGTATCCTGGGCCTGCCGATCTTTGTGGTCATCATGTTCTGCGTGTACTACATCGCCGTTTCTACCTTGGGCGGCACGGTGACCGACTTCACCAACGACCAGCTCTTCGGTACCGACGGTTGGTATGTGCTCGGCCAGGGTCGCGACGCCTACGACGCGGCCGTCGAGGCTGCGGGTGACAATGCCGACTCGGTCGACCCGGCACAGTACGGCCCCTATGTCCCGGGTATCACCACCGTGGTGCACGACGCCCTTGTGGCGGGCGGCACCGAGGACGGTGGCCTGGTCGATTCGCTGGTCTGCGACGGCATCGTCGGCGGCCTGGGCGCCATCTTCGGCTTCGTCCCGCAGATGTTCCTGCTGTTCGTCATGCTGTCCTTCTTGGAGGACTGCGGCTATATGGCCCGCGTCGCCTTCATCATGGACCGCGTGTTCCGCCGCTTTGGCCTGTCCGGTAAGTCCTTCATCCCCATGCTCGTGTCCTCGGGCTGCGGCGTCCCCGGCGTCATGGCTACCAAGACCATCGAGAACGAGAAGGATCGCCGCATGACGGTCATGACCACCACGTTCATTCCCTGTGGCGCTAAGCTGCCGATCATCGCCCTGCTCATGGGTTCCATCATCGGCGATTCTTCTACCACCGCCGCGTGGATCAGCCCGCTCTTCTACTTCCTGGGCGTCTTTGCCGTCATCGCCTCGGGCCTCATGCTCAAGAAGACCAAGCTCTTCGCCGGCCGCCCGACCCCGTTTGTCATGGAGCTCCCCGCTTACCACTTCCCGGCGATCCGCTCCTGGGCGCTGCACGTGTGGGAGCGCTGCTGGGCCTTTATCAAGAAGGCCGGCACGATCATCTTCGCCTCTACCGTCGTGGTGTGGTTCCTCTCCAACTTTGGTAGCTACAACGGCTCCTTTGGCTTCCTGCCTGCGATGGACGGCATCCCCGAGGAGTTCATGGACTACTCCGTGCTCGCCATGCTGGGCAACCTGGTCGCTTGGATCTTCGCCCCGCTCGGCTTTAGCACCTGGCAGGCAACCGCGCTGACTGTCTCTGGCCTCGTCGCCAAGGAGAACGTCGTCGCCACCGCCGGCTCGCTGCTGTCCGTCGCCGACGCGGGCGAGACCGACCCGAGCCTGTGGACCGCGTTTGCCGGCATGTTCCCCACCATGGGCGCCTGCGTTGCCTTCGGCGCGTTCAACCTGCTGTGCGCTCCGTGCTTTGCCGCTATGGGTACCATCCGCAACCAGATGGATTCCGGCAAGTGGACCGCGATTGCCCTCGGCTACGAGTGCGCCTTCGCTTGGGTGATCGGCCTGTTCATCAACCAGTTCTATAACCTGCTTGTCCTTGGGCAGTTTGGCTTCTGGACGGTTGTGGCTATCGTGCTGCTGGTCGCGATGCTCTTCCAGATTTTCCGTCCTATGCCCAAGCACGCTTGGACCGACGAGGACGAGACCAACACTGCTTCCGCTGCAGTTTCCGTCTAAGTCCGAATAAGGATCAACCCCTTTCCACGAGCCCGGGTGTCTCAGTGACACTCGGGCTTTTTGGTAGGGGAGATGTGGCGTTTCCGCAGATAAAACCGACCAAAATAAACCTGTCCCTTTTTGGTAGGTGGAGAATGGGGTAAAGTAAGTGGTGGTTAACTAGAGGAGGCTTGCTATGGCACCTATCGATATTGTTGTACTGGCTGTTATCGGTATTGCGTTTGTCGCCGTGTGCGTGCGCATCTACCGCAAGGGCACCTGCGCCGACTGCGCTCAGGGTGGCGTTTGCACCGGGCATTGCTCCAACAAAAAGACGTGCGCCGCACTTAAGGGCGTGGACAAAATCGCCGAAGACTTGGGCCGCGGTATCAAATAAGGTCCGGACATCCAAGCGCTCCGCGGGCATCCGTTCGCGGGGCGCTTTGTGCATTTGAGGGAGAGCACGGCGAGTCGAAGAGTATTTTTGGGGTATCGTTAACTGGACTATTAATTGGCAACTTATCTATAACGGAGTAACCGCATGAGCGCTCGCGTAACCATGAAGGACATAGCCGCCGAGCTTGGCGTTTCCATCAATACCGTGCACAAGGCTCTGACGGGAAAGGCCGGCGTGAGCGAATCCGTGCGCGCCAAGGTGAACGCTAAGGCCGAGGCCATGGGCTATCACCGCAACACAAGTGCCTCAAGCCTGCGCCGCAAGGATATCAATCTGGTGTTTTGCCTGCCCCGCGCATCGCGCGAGGGAGCGTACTTTTTCCGTTACCTGTGGGAAGGCTGCAATCGCTTTGAACAGGAGGTCATCGACCGGGGCATTACGGTTGAGCGCGTTGAATTTGGCGTGGGCGGCTACGCTGATGCACTCGAGCAAATCGACGAGCGTCTGCAGGTGGGCGAGAAGATTGATGGCTTGCTCGCCTATGCGCCGGGCGACGATCGTGCGACTGAGCTTTTGGGGCAGATCGCCGAGGCGGGCGTGACGATTGAGCTTGTCGACGGCGACCGTCCGCATTTGAATCGTTTGGGTGCGAGCTCGGCCGATTATTCGACGGCAGGCAGCCTTATGGCCGAGCAGGCGGCAAACCTGGTCCATGCTTCTGGGGCCGACGCCCGCGTGCTCCTTTTGACAGGCGACCCATATACCGATTCGCACTATCTAACCGCCCGCGCCTTCCACAATTACCTGCGCGAACGTGATATTCCATGGCAGGTTGAGGATCTTGCAGGTGCCCATGCGCAAGTCAAACAACTCGAGCATGAGCTCGAAAAGCGCTTGAGTGCGCCGGACGCCCCCGAACTTATCTGTAGCGTTTTTGCCGTTGGTTCCGAAGTGGTTGCCGACGCGCTCGTCTCGACCGGCAAGGCCGGTCAGGTCATGGTGATCGGCAACGACCTGTTTCCCGAAAGTGCTCTGGCCTTGCGCCGCGGTATCTTTACCAATATTGTCTATAAGGACCCGACGAGCCTGGCGTATCGCGGCGCTAAGACGCTGGGCGATTATCTGCTGTGGGGAAGGACCCCGACGGTGCCCGTCCAGAAGGGTGCCGTCGAGATGGTATTTGCCAGCAATGTCGACCGCTACTGCGAACTTGCGGGTATTTAGCCGATTGAGCAGGTACCCCCTCTTGCGACGTGCATTTTTGGGAGTATTCAGCATTGGCATGCCCTGAATGAGGTGCAGAACGACTGTTTTAAGTGCCCCCGATGGCGTAATTTGCCATCGGGGGCACTTTTTATGCCGATCGGGCGCTATCTGCGTTCCAAATAGGACGCTGAGGATGGCGCACGGCGCGCTCCAATGCTGAATACTCCCAAAAATGTACGTCGGGACATGACCCACCTGAGCAAAAGCGCTCAAGTTCGGTGTTCGGGGACGCCAACCGGTCCGCAATGCATGCAAGTCACAGCTCCGGCAACCGTTGAACGGGCAAAACCTACCGTTCACCCCATGGTTGTTAGGTGAACGTTCACCTTTTGAGTCGTAATGGATTAGTATGGTGAACGTTCACCTAGAGGATGACGAGCGTATTGTGCGCCCGCTCCGCAAACAAAGGGGTTGTTTGATGAAAAACTTCATGGACGATCAGGATTTCCTGCTGAGCACCAAGACCGGCGAGGAGCTGTTCCACAACTTTGCCGAGGGCATGCCCATCGTCGACTATCACTGCCACATTTCTCCTAAGGAGATTTGGGAGGACAAGCGTTTCGAGAACATCACCGAGGTTTGGCTGGGCGGCGACCACTACAAGTGGCGCCTGATGCGTGCCAACGGCGTCGACGAGCGTTTTATCACTGGCGACGCCCCTGCTCGCGAGAAGTTCCAAAATTGGGCCGAGACCCTGGGTCGCTGCGTTGGCAACCCCGTCTTTGAGTGGAGCCACCTGGAGCTTAAGCGCTACTTTGGCTACGAGGGCGTCCTCAACGGCAAGACTGCCCAGGAGGTCTGGGACCTTGCCAACGCCAAGCTCGCCGAGGCCAGTTTCACCTGCCGCAACCTGATCAAGCAGTCCAACGTCCGCATGATCTGCACTACCGACGACCCCGCCGACAGCTTTGAGTGGCACAAGAAGATTGCCGCCGACGACAGCTTTGACGTTCAGGTCGTTCCCGCCATGCGCCCCGATGCCGCTTTGCGCATCGAGCGCGGCCAGGAGTTTGCCGACTACTGCAAGCACCTTTCCGAGGTTGCCGGCGTCGAGGTCAGCGACTTTGAGGGCATGAAGGCTGCCATTTCCAAGCGCTACGACGTTGCTCACGAGCTGGGCTGCCGCGCCTCCGACCACGCACTCGACTACGTTATGTACGTCCCGGCTACCGCCGACGAGATCGAGGCTATCTTTGCCAAGGGTCTGGCTGCCGAGCCGCTTACCGAGGAAGAGGTCCTCAAGTACAAGACTGCCTTTATGCAGTTCGTTGCCGGCGAGTATGTCCGTCTGGGCTGGGCCATGCAGCTGCACTTTGGCTGCAAGCGCGACAACAACCGCGCCATGTTTGCCAAGCTCGGTCCCGATACCGGCTACGATTGCATCTCCAACTACACGCCGTCCGACCAGCTTGCCGATTTCCTCAACTCCATTCAGGAGACCTGCGGCCTGCCCAAGACCATTCTGTACAGCCTGAACCCCATCGATAACACCATGATCGATACCGTCATGGGCTGCTTCCAGGAGGCTCCGACCGCCGGTAAGATCCAGAACGGCTCCGCCTGGTGGTTCAACGACAACGAGGTCGGCATGCGCGAGCAACTCACGGCTCTGGCTAACGAGGGCGTCCTGGGCAACTTTGTGGGCATGCTTACCGACTCCCGCTCTTTCCTGTCCTATCCGCGCCACGAGTACTTCCGTCGCGTGCTGTGCAGCGTGATCGGCGAGTGGGTCGAGCAGGGCAAGTACCCGGCCGACATGGAGCTGCTGGGCAGTATCGTGCGCGACATCAGCTACAACAATGCGGTCCGCTACTTTGGCTTTGACCTGGACACCGACGAGGCCTAAGCCCGCATCGAATCACATCGAACCCTGGGCGCCGTTGCCAAACGCGGAGCCCCGTTTTGCTTGCACGCTAACAAACATCTAAGGAGACACATAGATGGAGAACATCAGCTACGATGCGCTCGAGAAGATCGGCTACAAGGGCTATTTGCTGCCCAAGGATGCTCCCGAGAAGGTTCTGCAGTTTGGCGAGGGCAATTTCCTGCGCGCCTTCGTCGACCGTTTCTTTGACATGGGCAACGAGGCCACCGGCTGGAACGGCAAGGTCGTCATGGTGCAGCCCATCAACGGTGCCTTTGGCTTTGCCGACGGTATCAATGCCCAGGACGACCTGTACACCGTGCTGGTGCGCGGCAAGGAGAACGGCAACACGGTTGACGAGTCCCGCGTGATCAGCGCCTGCAGCCGCTGCCTTAACCCGTATCGTGAGGACGACTACCGCGCCATGATGGAGGTCGCCGTCTCCGACGACCTAGAGATCATCGTCTCCAACACCACCGAGGCCGGTATCGCCTATGACCCGTCCTGCAAGGCCGACGACATGCCACCTGCGAGCTTCCCCGCCAAGCTTGCCCAGGTGCTCCACACCCGCTGGGCTGCCGGTAAGCCGGGCGTCATCGTCCTCGCCTGCGAGCTCATCGATCACAACGGCGAGGAGTTGCTGCGCATCATGAACCAGTATGTGAGCGACTGGGGCTGGGAGGACGAGTTTGCGCAGTGGATGGCCAACGACTGCACCGTCTGCACCACGCTCGTCGACACCATCGTGCCGGGCCGTATCCGCGACGCATCCGAGGCCGCCGCGGTGGCTGAGCGTCTGGGCTACGAGGATCCCTTCCTGGCCGTGCGCGAG
>CABUTL010000092.1 GCA_902494375.1 uncultured Collinsella sp. | reverse complement strand
GCGAGCGTCCCGAGCCGATTCTGTCGTCACGCACGACCGAGCACGACGCGGACAGCACTGGTCAATCGCAAAGCCAGCAGGACGACTCGCAGAGCACCTCCGCATCCACCGACTCGTCCTCGAACACCCCCGATCAGTCGCAGGGCGCCGATTCTTCTGTGAACAACAACGGTACGCAATCCGGCACAACCGACTCAAGCCAAACGACTGACGGCTCTCAACCGAGCACGGGCGACCAGACGAGCGACACCACGTCGGGAACGGGCTCAGCAGACAGCAGCAACACCAGCAACTCGAACAGCTCGAGTGGAACCGCGTCCGGCACGGCATCTGACAGCTCGAGCCAAGGCACGGCATCGGGCAACTAAGCACGTTTGCCCCTCATAGATAATCGACCTGTATAACGGGCGCGAACCGGCAACGGTCGCGCCCGTTTGCCTTGGGCGCCGAGGTAGCAAGCCCCGCGCGATGGTAAGATGCTTTGGTGTGTAAAGAGGAGATTTGCCATGAGCAAGACAATAGTTAAGCCCACGCTATCGCTGGGCAACCACATCTATCTGTATCGTCTGCTGCGTGATGCGATTGGGTGCGGCAAGCAAACGTTTATGACGCAGGTCGAGGAGGCGCTCGCTGCTGGTGACATGGCCGCTTATGACCTGGGCTTCGAGTCCACGCGCGAGCTGCTCGAGGAGCTCGACGACTGCATAAGGCTGACCGTCTTTAAGGGCGGTCGCCTGTATGCCACGCTCATCGCCAACGAGGCCTGGGATGCCGCCCTTGCCAAGGGCGAGGACAAGCCCAAGGCTGCCAAGGGTGCCAAGCAGTCCTACAAAAAGAAAAAGCGCGGCGAGAAGGACCTCAAGGCCGTGCGCCCCAAGCACGTTAAGCGCGCCGAGCCCGAGCCCGTGGCCGAAGTCGCTCCGGAGCCCGAGCCCGAGGCAGAGATCGAAGTCGCTATTGAGGTAACGGCAGAAGCCGACACCGAAATCACCGCCACGACCGATCCCGAAGTCATATCCGAGCAGGAAGCCACTGCGGAGCTCAACGAAGCTCCCAAGTCGACAATCGAAGAAGCCGCTGACCAGCCCGAAACGCCTGCGTTCCAAAACAGCGATGTCTTTGGCGACGAGACCGAGGACGATCAGCCCGACGAGCCCGACGATCAAGGCGCTACCGAGTCGGCGCCGGAGCCCGAGACGCCGCAGCCCGCCATCTCGCTCACGGTCGTCTATGACCCCGAGAACGCAAACGCCGGCATCACCACCATGGCCTCCACGCCCATCGAGGCAAAGTCGAGCGTCGAGAACGAGAACGCGACGCAGGTTGAGGCTGAAACTGCCGCTGCAGACGCGGCCGTCGCCGTGAAGCCCGCAGATTCCGCGATCAAGCCGGAAGCGACGCCGGAGCCCGCACCCGTCATCGAATCCGTGTCCACCTCTGCTTGCGACCAAATTCCCGCACCGGCACCGGCTTCGGTACTCGCAGAGGCCCCAACCCCCGCACCCGTAGCGCCCGCCATCCCCGAGGACTTCCCCGTCGATTTCGCAACCGAGGTCTTCTGCCCCGGCCCGCTTCTGCACCAGCTGTCGACCTATCTCCCCTACGGCGCCGATACCCTCGGCATTGTCGGCGAGTACTACTGGATCGCCCGCGAGCGCGGTACCATCGAGGCCGCGCGAAACCGCGCAAGCTTCCCCCTGCGCTACACGCAGGCTGGCGAGCGCCGCGAGGTTGCCGTGCGCATCCACCGCAACACCACTGGCGGCCTCGGTGCCGCCTGGGCCATCGACAAAGTCGAAGAGCCCGAGCAGTAACGACAAGCGGCTCAAATCCAAATCAGGATTTGAGCCGCTTTTATTAGCATTCATCGATGTTTCGTGACCAACAGCGAGCGGGCCGCAAGTGCCCCAGGTTGCCGTGAAAGAGGAGCGACGCGTACTTCGGTACGCGAGCGACGGCTTGAACGGCAAGATGGGGTGTTTGCGGCCCGCGCAGCGTCGAGCAGTTACGCGGTTTGGAAAACCGCGTAACGATCTAGTCGCGCGTCAGCTTGCGGTGAATACGATGCGGCTGGGCTGCGTCCTCGCCCAGGCGCTCGATGCGGTTGGCCTGATAGGCCTCGAAGTTGCCCTCGAACCAATACCAGTTGCCCGGATTCTCATCGGTGCCCTCCCACGCCAGAATGTGCGTGGCGACGCGGTCCAGGAACATACGGTCGTGGCTAATGACCACCGAGCAGCCCGGGAACTCGAGCAGCGCCGCCTCGAGCGAGGACAGCGTCTCGACGTCGAGGTCGTTCGTGGGCTCGTCGAGGAGCAGCAGGTTGCCGCCCTGCTTGAGCGTGAGCGCCAAGTTCAGACGGTTGCGCTCGCCACCGGAAAGTACGCCAGCGCGCTTCTGCTGGTCCTGGCCCTTAAAGCCAAAGCTCGCCACATAAGCGCGGCTCGGAACCTCGGTCTCGCCGACCATCATGTGGTCCAGGCCATCCGAGACGACCTCCCACAGGTTCTTATCGGGGTCGATGCCGGAACGGTTCTGATCAACATAGGAGATCTTGACGGTCTCGCCCACCTCGAGCTCGCCCGAAGTCAGCGGCTCCAGACCCACAATCGTCTTGAACAGCGTGGTCTTACCGACACCGTTGGGGCCGATGACGCCCACGATGCCGTTGCGCGGCAGGGTGAACGAAAGGTCATCGATGAGCACGCGGCCATCGAACTCTTTGTGCAGGTGATGGGCCTCGAGCACCTTGTTGCCCAGACGCGGGCCCACAGGGATGCGGATGTCGGTCCAGTCGAGCTTCTGGCTTGCGCGGGCCTCGGCCTCCATCTCCTCGTAGCGAGCCAAACGGGCCTTGTTCTTGGCCTGGCGAGCCTTGGGCGAGCTGCGCACCCACTCGAGCTCGGCCTCCATACGCTTGGCGAGCTTGGCGTCGCGGTTGCCCTGCGCCTCGATACGGGCGGCCTTGGTCTCCAGATACGTTGAGTAGTTGCCCTTGTAGGGATAAAGGTGGCCACGGTCGACCTCGCAGATCCACTCGGCAACGTTATCCAAGAAGTAGCGGTCGTGCGTAACGGCAAGCACCGCGCCCTGGTAGTTGTGCAGGAAGTGCTCGAGCCACAGGATCGACTCGGCGTCCAGGTGGTTCGTGGGCTCGTCGAGCAGCAGCAGGTCGGGAGCCTCGAGCAGCAGCTTGCACAGGGCCACGCGGCGGCGCTCGCCGCCGGAAAGTACGTTGACCGGCATGTCGGAATCGGGCAGCTGCAGGGCGTCCATGGCCTGGCCGAGCTTGGAATCGATATCCCAGCCGTCGGCGGCGTCGATCTCGTCCTGGAGCTTTCCCATCTCGGCCATGAGGGCGTCCATGTCGCAGTCCGGGTCGCACATCTCCTCGCCGATCTTATTGAAGCGATCGACCTTGGCGATCATATCGCCAAACGCCATGCGCACATTCTCGATGACGGTCTTGTCGTCGTCGAGCGGCGGCTCCTGCTGCAGGATGCCCACCGAGTAGCCGGGGGTCAGGCGCGCGTCGCCGTTGCTGACCTCCTCGATGCCGGCCATGATCTTGAGCAGGGTCGACTTGCCCATGCCGTTGGGACCCACAACGCCGATCTTGGCACCGGGGTAGAAGCTCAGGGTCACGTCGTCAAGGATTACCTTGTCGCCATGGGCCTTACGAGCCTGATACATCTGGTAGATGAACTCTGCCATTTGCCTGTTTTATCCTTTCTACCTGCTGTTTCTCTATTCTTGATTCGCTTTAGTGGAAACGAAATGAGGAAACCAGCTCTGAAACTTAACGAAAAAAGGGGCATGGTTGCCCATACCCCCTAATACTACCTGGGAAAAGTCCCCCGGAACATACTATGAACTGCGTACGCTAGTTTTCCGCAACCTTAA
This sequence comes from uncultured Collinsella sp., assembly GCA_902494375.1. Taxonomy (GTDB): domain Bacteria; phylum Actinomycetota; class Coriobacteriia; order Coriobacteriales; family Coriobacteriaceae; genus Collinsella. Next base: position 2,337 of record CABUTL010000092.1, on the reverse strand, counting down.
CGAGCGGCTCGCTGCGATTTGCGCCACAGCAGATACGAGTAGACGTAGACGGCTCCGACCGAACCAAACGCCAGAACCGCAATCACTGCGGCGACGACTTCACTCGAAAGCACGCTGCCCGCCACGCCCATCACAATCAGGCCAACACCCAGCACCATAAAGCAGGCACCGCCAAAGCGCTGCGTACGGCGCCAGTTCTCGGGATCGGCAAGTGCCCAGGGCGTCTTGATACCGAGCGTATAGTTCTGCTTCACACGCGGCAAGTAGTTGCCTACGCCGATGAACAGCAAACCGACAACACCGGAAATCAGCACGTTAACCGAACCGACCGCCGGCACCACGCCCCAGACCGTAAGCTCTCCCAGCCAGCTTATGGCGCACATGAACAAGGTGAAGGCGATTACGAAGCCCTGATAGAACTTGCCCGAGGTTCGATATGCCTCACCTTTGGGGTCGATGCGCGGCACCACGCAGAACATTGCGAGAAGCGCCAGAGGCAGCACGCCGAGCGCGGAGGCCATCCAGCTAGGACCCCAACCGTCGACAGCGCTGTTCGCGCCCCAGTGCGTGGGAATCTGCGCAGGCAAGCTCGGCATCACCATGAGGTGCGCTACGACATTGGCGACGCACAGAGCGACCAGCGCAATCCACACACGCCGCGATACCCCCGTGGCGTGAATACCCTTGTTTTCGTTATTCATCCTTATCACCTTCCGTGTTTGTAAAGCCCATAAACCAACCGATCAAGTCCTGCATGACGGTGGTGTTTAAGCTGTATACGATGTTTTGGCCATGGCGCTCGTCGGTCACCAACCCGGCGTTTTTGAGCGTCGCCAAGTGATGGCTCAGCGACGGCTTACTGATATCGAAATGCTCGGCAAGCTCCCCCGCCGTGCAATTGCCCTCGCGCAGCAACTCCAAAATGCGCCGTCGCGTTGGATCGGCAAGCGCCTTAAAACCCTCTCCCGGCATAAGACCTCCTTTCATCATCTCTCATGACGCGCACACTATACTCGATATTTAGATGTTTGTCTGACTATCTAATACAGTAACATCTATAGAACATTCGTTCGTGTTTAGTTACAATGGAAGTTGAAGCAGATGGGCCAGCTCCCTCTACCCGAGAAGGAGATGGACTATGAGTATTGACGATGTCCTGACGTTGTCGTTGCTTGTAATCGCGGCTGTGGAGCTCGGCATCCACATTGGAGGTCGAATGAAATAGCCGCCCCCGCGTAATGCGAAGACGGCCACTTCTCACGCTACAAACGTGTTTGGGAGTTGGTCAACCCGCGGCAACGGGTGCCATCTGCTTCAATCTTATGCGAATCACTGCCTCATTTCAACAAGCCCCTAGGGCTCAAATGGAATCGCGATAATACCTATAATGACGATAGCTAAAACACGATTCGCTTCCCCATCGGAGGATGTCTATGACCGAAACCACAGCCGCAACCCCCAACGAGACACGCGACACCAAGCTCGAGATCATCATGGGCCGCGAGGCACTCGACAAACTCGCCGCCGCCACGGTGCTGGTGCTCGGCTGCGGAGGTGTGGGCTCCAATTGCTGCGAGGCACTTGTCCGCGGCGGCATTGGTCATTTCGTCATTCTGGATAAGGACATCATCGCGCCCAGCAATATCAATCGCCAGGCCATCGCCTTTCAAAGCACCATCGGCAAGCGCAAGATCGATGTTATGGAAGCCATGATCCACGACATCAATCCAGCCGCTACCGTCATCAAGCGCACCGAATACCTGTTGAGCGACAATATCGACGAATTTTTCGCGCGCGTTTTGGAGCAGACGGACGGCAAGCTCGACTACGTCGTCGACGCCATCGACACCATCTCGGCCAAGCTCACCATTGCCAAATATGCTCAGGACCACGACATTCGTTTGGTTAGCTCCATGGGCGGGGCCAACAAGCTCCATCCCGAGTGCCTCCGCTTTGCCAACATTTTCGATACGGTACGTGACCCCATGAGCCGCATCATGCGCAAAGAATGCAAGAAGCGCGGAATCAAGAGTCTTCATGTACTGTTTAGCTGCGAGGAATCGGTTAAGACACAGCCCCGCGACCCTTCCAATATCCACGAGCGCACCGAGCTCGGAACCGCCAGCTTTATGCCGCCCATCATGGGCCAGATGATTGCCGGCGAGGTTATCCGCCAGATCAGTGGCCGCGGCACCGAGCGCGTGCGCGCCGATGGCCAGCGCTTGGACTAGCGGAGCGCGCCGAGATGGAGCCCCGGTTATTTGATGCACACTGCCATCTTGATTTAATGGCTCACCCGGACGCCGTTGCCGATGAGGCAACGGCGCTGGGCTTGGG
>CABUTL010000091.1 GCA_902494375.1 uncultured Collinsella sp. | reverse complement strand
GAGTGGATGCCCGCCGACAAAGGGCTTATCGATGCTCTGATTGAGTTGAAGGAAGATCGGCTTGAGGCCAACGGCACTGCCAACGACGCCGAGGCCACCACGACCGACAAACCCGCCACCAAATCCAAGCGCGCACCTAAGCGCCGCAGCAAGAAGCGTCCCAAACCCGGTCTGCTCGACGGCATCGATACCTCGGACCTTTCAGCCGACGAGCGCGAACTGGTGCGCCGTCGCGCCGCTATAAAAAAGTCCATGAAGGGCAACAAGCGTGCGAACACCAAACCCGAGCTGCTCGTACGTCAGCGCCTGCGCGCCGCGGGCCTCACGGGCTATCGTTTGGAATGGAAGGTTCCCGGCAAACCCGATATCGCCTTCCCCGGGCGCAAGATCGCCATCTTCGTCAACGGTTGCTTTTGGCACCGCTGCCCTAAGTGCAACCCTAGCAAGCCCAAGCGCAACGTTGAGTTTTGGGAGGCAAAGTTCCGTCGCAACGTCGAGCGCGACCGCGCTGCCATCGACGCGCTTACCCAAATGGGCTGGACGCCCATAACCATCTGGGAATGCGAACTCAAAAAGGACCGCATCGACGCCACCATGGAAAAGGTCATCGAGCAGGTGCGCACTGCAGAGCCGCAGCGCTAGGAACGAGCCGTCCACACGCCCCACACAGGCAAGCCACATCCGCGCCACAAACCTTAGAAAGCCCTTAAGCTCAAAACCTTTCAAGAGTGTTACTCGATGGCCTTGACCTGCGGTTTCATTGTTACATCAAACCTGATTAAGCCTTTCTTTAGCGCTTCTTTGCAACAGCCGCGGCATAATACTGCCAACGCACGGAACCTAGCAGCATACCCCGTGCGCAACCTTTTGGTGGACATCGAGGAGGCCGCATAAGCATGCATTCTTCCAATGACGCAGCACAGCAGCTATCCCTAAATCATGCAAACCTTTTCTCCTTCCCCCCGACACAGAGAAACGGCCTCCTCGACTCCCCCACCACAAAAGCCAAACGCTCTGCAGACCAACACCTCAACCTGCAGACATCCTTCGAAAAACTCCAAGCCTCACTAGACCAGGCATTCCCCAACCAAGCCCGGGCATACTAATCCCCCATCAGCAAAGAAGCCCTAACGCTCCAATTTTTCCGCTCTAACGCCACAAGGGCGACGACCTCGAGTAGGTCAACCTGGGAGGGATGAGGGCTTAGTTCCCCAATCTTTCCGCAGGGGGCAAAAAGCCTCGCCGCACGAAGTGCGCAGCGAGGCTTTTTGCATGCCCGAGGACGATTGGGGAACTAAGCCCTCGTCCCTCCCCGGGATATGTAGCGAGTCGGAGTACCCTTGCTGTTACTCTGCTTTGCCCACAGAGTTGAGGTTGGTCATGCGGATCTTAACCAGCTCGGTGATCTCACGCATGCCCTCCTTGGCCGGCTTCTTGGGGTCGAAGCAGGCAGGGTTCTCGGCCATGTAGGCCATGAAGCCCTTGGTGTAGGCCTGACGCAGCTCGGTAGCGTAGTTAACCTTGCAGATGCCGTTCTTCACGGCCTCGGCGACCTGCTCATCGGGCACACCGGAGGTGCCGTGCAGAACCAGCGGCACGTCGACGGCGTCGCGGATAGCCTTGACCACGGACTGCTCGATGTGCGGATCGCTCGTGTACACGCCGTGGCTGGTACCAACGCCAATAGCGAGAGAGGTGCAGCCAGTGCGCTCGACGAACTCCTTGGCCTCGGCAGGATCGGTGTAGGGGCTCTCGCCCTCGACCGCGGGACCGTCGTCCTCCTTGCCGCCAACCTTACCGAGCTCAGCCTCGACGGGCACGCCCATGGCGCGGCCAGCGTCGGCGACGGACTTGGTCAGGGCGATGTTGTCCTCGAAGGACTCGTGCGAACCGTCGATCATGACAGAGGTGTAGCCCGTGCGGAAAGCCTGCATGCAGCGGTCATAGCCATCGCCGTGATCGAGGTGCAGGGCGACGGGCACGGAAGCGCGCTCGGCGGCAGCCTTGACCATGCCGTAGAAGTAATCCAGACCAGCGGTCTTGATGGTGCCCGGGGTGGTCTGCATGATGACGGGGGACTTGGTCTCCTCGGCAGCGGCCAGAACGGCCATAACAAACTCGAGGTTCTCGACGTTGAACGCGCCGACGGCGTAGTGGCCGGCCTGAGCGTCCTTGAGCATCTTTTCGGTGGTAACAAGTGCCATGAGCGTTTGCTCCTCTCCCTCGCCCGCATCTGGACATCGGGCGTACGTGTCCGCAAGGCCTATTACCTTGCGTTTTGCTGCGCCCATTGTATGAAAATCGATGGCTTTGCACGTGCGAGATATTGAGCCCATGCAGGTCAATACAGTCGTTTTTGAAAAGTAAAAGGAAGGAATTGAATCCGAGCGGACGTGTTCGATATTGAATTTTGGGTGTTAAGCATCTTTCTTTTATAGAAAAGATAAGTAATCGAAAGGCGTTTTCTTACTCAAAAAGAAAATGAACGAAAATAGATTCAACACAATTCCTGCAAATTAATGTGAGAATGGAGCAGCTATGGCCCATGCGACAACCCGAGCCTTCGCCGATGAGCGTCGTGCCGCCATCATGGAGATGCTCGAGCATAACGCCTCGGTGCAGGTGGCAGAAATTGCCCAGACCTTTGGCGTGTCCTCTGTCACCGCTCGCGCCGACCTGGACGCACTCGCGGAGTCCGGCAAGCTGCGCCGCACGCATGGTGGCGCCGTATCGCTCCACAAACGCCTTACCGTTTCCACGCAGGATCGCCGCATCAACGTTAATGTCGCCGCCAAACAAGCCATCGCACAAAGCGCCATCGAGCTCGTCAATGACGGCGACACGCTTCTCGTCGACTCGGGCACCACGGCGCTCGAGTTTGTCCGGCTCCTCGACCAGCGCAACGGCATCACCGTCATCACGGCCGACATTACCATTGCCGATTACATCGACGAGAGCATGCCCTCGGTCGATGTCGTCATGCTGGGTGGGGCACTGCGCAAAGGTCATCGCTATCTGTACGGTCCACTTACCATGCAGGCGCTCCAAATGGTCCACGCCGATCTTGCCGTCATGTGCCCTGGCGCTTTTGTTCCCGGCTGCGGCTTTACCACCGACTTTCCGCAGATGGCCGAGACCAAAACAGCCATGATCGGTGCCGCTCATCAAAGCGTCGCCCTCATGGACGCCAGCAAGGTTAACGGACGCGGCATGTACCGCTTTGCCAAGCTGACCGATGTCGACGCCATCGTGATGGACCGAGACCCCGAAGGCGCCGTTGCCACCTCAATCGCCAAGACCGCCGACGGCGCACGTCCAGCCCTCATCATCGCCGGCGCTTAAACAAAAACCACCACAAAGGTGCCTGTCCCCTTTGTGGTGGTTGTGATGGCTGAGCGTCAAAAGTGAGCGTGTCGCTACTTGGACAGCTCGTCGGCGAGGGCCTCGATCTGGGCGCGCGAGGCTTCGTTGAGCGAGCCCAGCACAGTCACCTTGGTCTGCGTCAGGGTGATGTCCTTCATGCCCTCGAGCTCCTTGGTCATAACCTTGGCAGCCGCGGGTGCCCAAGAGCCGGCCTCGACGAGCGCCACCGTACGGTTCTGGTAGGCGTGCTCGGCGAGCGTATGGATGAAGGTGCTCATGCACGGGAAGATCTCGCCCTGATAGGTGATGGAGGCGAGCACCAGACGGTCGTAGCGGAACGCATCCTCAACGGCCTCGGCCATGTCGTCACGAGCCAGGTCAAAGACGGAGACCTTCTGGCCGCGAGCCTCAAGCGCAGATGCGAACTCCTCGACGGCAGCCTTCAGATGCCCGTACACGCTCGCATAGGCAATCGTGATACCCTCGTCCTCGGGCTGATAGCTCGACCAGGTGTTATAGGTGTCGAGGTAGTAGCCCAGGTTCTCAGTCAGCACGGGGCCGTGGAGCGGGCAGATAATCTGGATGTCCAGGTCGGCGGCCTTCTTGAGGACGGCCTGCACGAACTTGCCGAACTTACCGACGATGCCAAAGTAGTAACGGCGCGCTTCGCAAGCCCAGCCCTCGGGATCCTCGATGTCGTTGGCGCCAAACTTGCCAAAACCGTCGGCACTAAAGAGCACCTTGTCGGTGGACTCGTAGGAGAAGAGCACCTCGGGCCAGTGAACATTGGGGGCACCGACAAAGGTTAGGCTGTGGCCGCCCAGGTCGAGCACGTCGCCATCTTTGACGACCATCTTGCGCTCGGGGAAGTCGGTGCCAAAGTAGTTGACCATCATACGGAAGGCGCCCATGCTGGCAACAATCTGCGCCTGGGGATAGCGCTCCATAAAGGCGGCGATGCCGGCGGAGTGATCGGGCTCCATGTGATGGACGATCAGGTAGTCGGGCGTGCGGCCATCGAGCACGGCCTCGAGGTTGCCGAGCCACTCGTCAACAAAACCGCCGTCGACTGAATCGGCGACAGCAATCTTTTCGCCCAAGATAACGTAGCTGTTGTATGCCATGCCGTTCTCGGACACATCGTACTGGCCCTCGAACAGGTCAATGTCGTGATCGTTAACGCCAATGTAGCGGATATCCTTGGTGATCTCCATCAGGCAAAGCCTCCTAGATAGACAAAAGAGCCCGTCTATCATAGCACTCGTCTTCATAGCCACGGCTATCTGCCAGCATCCTTATCGATTGTTATTGAGGCGGAATATATCGCCATTGACCTGCAAAAACTATGTGCGCGGAGCTGCCGTGGTATGTCGAACGATAAGCTGGCCGGGAATACGAATGGCAACGGTTTTGTCCGTTGCCCCCGCCTTGGGAACCGCGTGCTCGAACACCTCGCGTCCACGCTGATGCAAATCGAATCGAACGGTCGTGAGCTCGTTGTGTGCCACAAAATCATCGAGCGAATCGTCGACGCCCACCACGCTCACGTCCTCGGGCACGCGCAGACCGCTATCGCGCAGCGCTGCAATCGCGCCATTTGCCATCTGGTCGTTTGCCGCGTAAATCGCCGTCATGGTGCGATCGTGCTCGGCCAGGTACCTGACGGCCTCGTAGCCGCTGTTGGCAGACCAGTCGCCCTCGAGCGGCTCTGCCGGCTCGATGTGTTTACGCTCGAGTGCATCCTGCCAACCGGCGCGACGAAATTGCTCGTCGACCGAGAATGACGGGCCGCCAATATAGCGAATCTGCTCGTGCCCTAGCTCAAACAGGTGATCCATAAGCAATAGCGAGCAGCCGTAATGGTCGGAATCGACCGTGGTCACGCGCGGATGTGCGTACATGGTAACGATGACCGTGCCGATGCCCGGCAACGGATCAAACGTCTCAAAATCGGGCGCCATACGACTCATGCCGATGATGATGCCGTCCACCGGCAATGCGGCCATACGACGCGTGGCCTCGGCAAGCGAAAACTCCTCGGTCTTGGACATCTCGACCAGCGTGATGGCGCAATTATGCTCGCGAGCAGCGCTGGCGATGCCGTCGATCATTGAGAGGTTGCCGAACTTGGTGACATCGTTGACGCACAGGCCGACCGAATGATAACGGCCGTCGCGCAGCGAGCGACCGGCATAACTCGGACGAAAGCCGAGCTTTTGCATAGCGGCCTGTACGCGCTGGCGCGTCTGCTCGTTAACGTTAGGCAAGCCGTTGGCGACGCGCGAAACAGTCTGCTGCGAAACGCCGGCAGCGCGGGCGACGTCGGCCATGGAGACCGGACGCGAACTGGTATCGTTGGACGGGCGCCTTGCCACAGGATCACCTTCACCCTTGCGAGATCTGAATAGCGTGAATGCCGGCCCGGGCAGAAATACATCCCGCGCCGAGGCCCGCTATCGTCGGACGCATGTTAACGTACTCTACTTTTTCTATCTGCATCTCTTCTGCTTTATAAGTCCATACGGCAGTACCGTTCACGGCTGAATTTCTACCGATTACCAGATTCTCAAAAAGTGACAAGCGATGTGTTATGAGTACGTTAACATAGCCCGTAACGTGCGGTATCGTGAACACTTGGTTCATGCCGCTTTAAGTTGTTAACGTACTCATAACGACGCAAAACTTACCTGTACGCGCCAAGGAAAGGACCCTCATGACCGCCCCCGACGAAAAGACATTCGCCACGCTCACCAAGCTGTTCGAGGAGGAGTTTGGCCCCATCGGCGACCGCCAGGTGCTCTACGTGCACGCGCCCGGCCGTTCCGAGATCAGCGGCAACCACACCGACCACGAGGGTGGCCACGTTATCGCCGGCTCGCTCGATGTCGCCGTCGACGGCAT
>CABUTL010000090.1 GCA_902494375.1 uncultured Collinsella sp. | reverse complement strand
GCGAGCGGCGAAATGCTGGGTCGCCGCGCTCGATGAGCAAGGGCTTAAGACCCGCTTCGGCAAGGGTGAGTGCAGCGAAAAGGCCAGCGCATCCGGCGCCGACAACGACAGGGCGTTCTTGAGGTGCGTCGGAGACGGGGGAGGGGAATGAGGGCCCATCGTCCTCTATCGCGCGTACGCGCGAGCGGTCACGCTCGGCGACGCTGTCGACCGCTTCTCGCTCGAGGTGGGGACTAGTCAGCTCAACACGAAAACTCAGGATAAAATGGACGTCTCGTTTTTTGCGAGCGTCGATTGACTTGCGGTGGAGCTCGATGGACTTGATCTCGGAGTCCTTGCAACGTAGGACGCGCTTGACGACTCGCTTGCCAACAATGAGGCAGGCATTTTCATCGCCAGCTTCATCGAGCGAAGCGTTGACTTGGGTGATTTCGATCATCGAGGTCTCCTTAGAGGCAAGAAAGAGGCCGTCCGGTATCCCAGACGGCCCGAATGCATTTTGATTATAGACTGCGCGGCTACAGGCTGCTTGCAGCGCGAATGCCCGAGAGCCATGCCCACGCAAGGTTAAAGCCTCCGCAATCGGCGTCGATGTCGAGCGCTTCGCCGCAGACGTAAAGCGGGGCGTCGACAGCGCTGCGCGCGCGTAGACTGGGTATTGAGATGCTCTCGACAGATACGCCACCACGCGTGACCTGCGCCGAGCGCTCCTCGGCTGTTCCCTCGACGAGCAATTTAAAGTGTTTGAGGATTGAGACCAGGTGGATGACATCGTTGGAGCCTGGATGGCACTGCTCGAACGTCGTGCAGACGACGCGGGAGAGTTGCGGGGCGAGCATGCCGTCGAGCCAACGGGGATCGCGGGGCGAAAAGCCGCCGAGCAGCTCAACGCGCCGGTTGAGCATATCGAGCAGCTCGTCTTTGGAGAGGTCGGGGAAAACGTCGAGCAGGATCGTATCGCCGCGCTGGATACGACGGGAGAGGTTGAAGACAGCGACGCCCGAGATACCGAAGGTTCGAAACAGGACTTCACCGTCTTCGTGCCAGAGCTCATTATGATTGCGGGCGAGCGTCAAGCGGGCGCGGACGCGCAGGCCATCCAACGTCTTGAGTGCCGCCCGATCGCCGACGACCGTTGCCGATACGGGGCAGAGGATGGGGCGCAGCGAAGTGAGGGGGAGGCGAAACGTATCGGCGATACCGGTGGGGTTGCCGCCCGTGGCGATAATTACGGCATGTGCCTGCAGGGCCTCGTTCTTGCGAGGGACATCGGCGAGCGCTTTCCGAAGCGAGCGGAGCTCCGATTTTCGGTCGTCGTGCTTTTTTGCCTTGAGCGCCCGCGCTGGACGGTCTATTTGGAGTGTCCAGCCTTCGGAAGCTTTGTGCGCCGAGGCAACGTTGGCTCCGCAGATTAAGGTGATACCTAGGCGGTCGCAAACGTTGAGAAGCGCGTCGCGCACCGATTCTGCGCGAAGGGAGCGCGGGTACAGCCGGCCTTCCTCGGAGGTTGTCATGATGCCCAGCGAGGAGAAGAAACCCATAAGCTCTTGTTCGGGTTGGGGGCCCATGACAGATTCGACGAATACGGGGTGGTTATACCGCTGAGGATCAATCGATTCGTTGGAGAGGTTGCAGCGGCCGTTACCGGTCGCAAGGAGCTTAAGGCCGCAGGCGACATCGCGCTCAACGATGCAGACGCTTTTGCCAGCGCGTGCGGCCGTAATGGCGGCGGCGAGGCCTGAAGCCCCGCCGCCGATTACCAGGACGTCATAGAAGGCGCTCGTGTTCACTTAGGCCTCGTCGGTCTCGTGCGGGGTAATGGCCTCGACGGCAGAGACTGCCTTGGGCAACATGCCATCGGGCAGTGCGGTCTCGACCTTGCCCTTATCGCAGGCCTCGGCGAGTGCCGGATTAATGGGAAGCTGGCCCAAGATGTCGAGGTTATAGCGCTCTGCGACCTCGGGGAGCTTGCTCTTGCCAAAGACCTCGATCTTCTTGCCGCAGTCGGGGCACTCGATATAGCTCATGTTCTCGACGATGCCCAGAATGGGGACGTTCATCTTCTCGGCCATGTTGACCGCCTTGGCGACGATCATCGAGACCAGATCCTGCGGGCTCGTGACGATGACGATGCCGTCGACGGGCAGTGACTGGAAGACGGTGAGCGCGACGTCGCCTGTTCCCGGAGGCATGTCGACCAGCAGGTAGTCGATGGGGCCCCACGAGGTCTCGCTCCAGAACTGCCTAATGGCGCCTGCGATGACCGGACCGCGCCAAAGGACGGGGTCGGTCTCGTTTTGGAGCAGCAGGTTGGAGCTCATGACCTTGACGCCGTGCTCGGAGATTTCGGGCAGCATAAGGTTGCCAAGGGCATGGACGTGGCGTCCGCTCATACCGAACATCTTGGGGATAGAGGGACCGGTGATGTCGGCATCGAGGACGCCGACCTTGTGGTCGTGGCGGGCAAGCTCGGTGGCGATGGCACCGGTGACAAACGACTTGCCGACACCGCCCTTGCCGGAAAGCACGGCGATGACGCGTTTGACCTCGGACAGCGTGTTCTCCTCAAATTGCGACGGCGATGTTTGTCCGCCGGCGGCCTGTGCGTGCTCGCAACCCATGTATGACTCCTTTGTATATGTTGGGGCCGGAGCCCCGTGATGTGACACGAGCGTCATTGTACTCTCGTTTGCGAGCGGGAGTCATTTGCGATGCATTTGGGCCGAGCGTGCTTGCAATACGATGGGTCCAAGCGAATGGGCGGGCTTACTGAACTTTGCTGGCGAACTCGAGGTATTGCATGCGCTGCAGCTTGTCGATCGTCGAGGCGTATGGGCTGTCTTCAGATTCCAAGTCGTAGCGCAGCCCGTCGGCACCAAGGTAGCCGGCGACATTGATGGTGGGCACATCTGACCTTGTTGCAAGCAGAGCCTTTTGATAGTCGGTGAGCGGGGCGCCGATCTTATTAAGGGTAATGGCTGCAATCTCGTTTGCCCCGACGGTGTCGTAGACGTTGAGCTCGGTATTGCCGGCGATTTCATAGTTAGCCCAGACGAAATATGTCGACTGATAGATACGGAAAGCGTGGCTTGCCGTATCTTCCTGAGGGTACAGCTCGTCGTTGAGAGTCGTTGCGGCGCTCGGCTGATGGTCGCCAAAAAAGACAAGGACAACCGGTCTGCCGATATTGCGGAGCTCGTTGATAAAGTACTCGAGGTCCCGGTCGGATGCGTTGATGCAGGTGAGATAGGTGTTGAGCGCGCTATTGGCGCCCTCGCTGGCTCCCTCGACCCAATAGTTTGTCAGCTCTTCGGCGGGAACGGTGCCATAGTCGTAGCCGCCGTGATTTTGCATCGTGACGTCAAAGATGAACTGCGGCGCTTCGTCGGTTCTAAGCAGGTCGAGTATCTTGTCGTAGGTGGCGTAGTCGCATACGCCGGCATGGTAACAGGGCGCACCTTCGAAATCGCCGATTGAAAGAAAGTCTCCAAAGCCCAGCTGCTGATAGATCTTATCTCGATGGTAGTTGACGGGGTTTTGCGGGTGCATAGCGGTAGCGGTATACCCAAGCTCTTTAAGGTCCTTTGCCAGGCTGTTGACGCCATTCATCTGATACAGCTGATAGGGGATCTTGCCTAATCCGACAAAGGCCGTTGTCGCTCCGGTCAAAAATTCGAATTCGGAGTTCGCCGTTCCGCCACCGGTGACCGAAGCGAGCATGGTGCCGCGAACAAGTGTGTCGGGAAGCGAGTTGTAGAATGCGGGGCCGGTGTACCCGGCCGCCTGGAGCTGCTCAAAGCACGAAAGGTCGCTAAAACTCTCGTTCATGACGGCAACAATCGTCGGCTTGATTTCATTGAACTGGGCAACGGCAGCCGCGCGCTGCTCGCTCGAGCCATACGTGCTGTCGTAGGCGGCGGCGAGCTCCTGCTCGATGCTCTGCGCCTCATCGGGCGTATAGCCTTCGGGCTTCTCAATGGGCAACTCGTTGACCATTTCGGTGAACGAAGTGATAAAACCCTGAGACGTATATGTGGTGATGGGCTGCCAACGGTCAAATCCAAAATCCAGCGCCTGCTCCAAGTCGATGCTGGAAAAGCCCGAGAGCCCCACAACGGTCACTAGCAGAAAAGCGCAGAGGTTAGCGGCGATTGCGGGGAAGACATGGGTGGGCGTACGGAGCTTTCGCGGTCGGATAAGCGAAAGAAGCCCCAGGGAAATCTCCAGCAGGGCGAGAGAGGTTACGATTCCGGCGGTAAAGGTAAACTCGTATCCCTCGCTCACTTCCATTGCGGTGCCAAGGGCCAAGATATCGCTTGGCAGGATGGCTTCGCCTTTAAACGTTATGACGAAGTGCTCGGCAATGCCAAGGATGCAACAGGCGACGGGCACGAGGGCCATGACGCCTCCATGACGCTGTCCCAGCAAATAAAGGGAGAGCAGAACCGTCGCGAGCAGCCCGACGGAAAACCCGAATGAGTTGGCGGGAATGCGATAGAACGTTTCGTTACAGGCAATTTCGAGCGAAACGAACGAGAGCGCTGAAACAGCGGCGATGACAAGGATGTCACGGCAAATACAGGCAACCGTTCCCGTCGCAAGATCGGTTTGGTCGATAAGTCCCGAAACCAAGGGCTCGACAAGAAGTATGACGGCGGCAGCACCGAGCGCCGAATAAGAAAGGACCCATAGGGAATTGTCCTCATTTACGAGCAATTGATTCGTAATCCATGCAGCTACCATGCCGAGCGGGATGAGGAGCGTCGCGCACCAAAAGACGCGGGCAATGGGCGGCTTTTCATTGTGTTTGATTGAAAAATACACGCGCACGACGACGGTGGCCACGATAAGGACGGCGATGAATATGGGCAGATTGGCCATGTCGCTCGAAGTGATTTCAAGGGGGATATCTTCGGTCATGGACGTTCCTCTGTTACAGCAAATTAAGTTCAGTAGTAGATTACTGTAACCTTTCCACGGCATTTCGAGAAACAAAGCACCCGATACGCAAAGCTAAAGGTCTGCGAATCTTGTATTACGAACATCTGTGCGCGTCGAGTGCGCTAAACTCATCGACAGTATGATTCGATGCAATAGGAGGCAAGGAGCTTCCATGTCTGATTCTTCTATCGTTATTCGCGGCGCTCGTGAGCACAACCTCCGTGATATCGATGTTTCCATTCCGCGTGACCAACTCGTGGTCATTACCGGTCTTTCTGGCTCGGGCAAGAGTTCGCTGGCATTTGACACTATCTATGCCGAGGGCCAGCGTCGATACGTCGAGAGCCTTTCGAGCTATGCGCGCCAGTTCTTGGGCCAGATGGACAAACCCGACTTGGATTCAATCGACGGCCTTTCGCCGGCGGTGTCGATCGACCAAAAGACGACGTCTAAAAACCCTCGCTCGACGGTTGGCACCGTAACCGAGATTTATGACTATCTGCGCCTGCTGTTCGCCCGTGTGGGCACCCCGCACTGTCCCGAATGCGGCCGCGTCATTGAGCGTCAGACGACCGACCAGGTTGCCGACAAGGTCTTGGCGGCGGGGGAGGGCCGCCGCGCGTTTGTGCTGGCACCGGTGGTGCGCGGGCGAAAAGGCGAGTACACCAAACTGTTTGAGGACCTTCGCGCCGAGGGCTTTAGCCGCGTGCGTGTCGACGGTGAAGTGCGCTCGCTCGACGATCCGATCGATCTGGACAAGAAGTTCAAGCACGATATCGAGGTCGTAGTCGACCGCATCGTGATCCGTGAGAACTCTCTGGGCCGTATCGCCGAGTCTGTTGAGCAGGCGACCGCGCTGGCTCACGGCAATGTAAACGTGTACATGCTGCCCGATCGTGATGCTCCCGAGGGGACCGAGGGCGAGCTGCTGGAGTATTCGTTGGCCTTGGCGTGCCCGGAGCATGGTCACTCCATTGACGATCTTCAGCCGCGTGATTTTTCGTTCAACGCTCCCTATGGCGCATGTCCTGAGTGCGACGGCCTGGGCTTTAAGAAAACCGTTGATGCCGAGGCGCTGATTGAGGACCCCTCGAAGTCCATTGCCGACGGAGTCTTTGGTAGCCTGTTTGGCAACTCGAACTACTATCCGCAGATTTTTGCTGCGGTCTGCAAACACTTTAAGGTGAGCGCTGATACGCCGTGGGAGGACTTGCCCCCTCGCGTGCGTCGTGCATTCTTGGATGGCCTGGGCGATACGAAGATCTCGGTCGACTACCAAAAGCTCGACGGACGTCGCAGCCAGTGGGATACCAAGTTTTCGGGCGTTCGCAACATCCTGTACGAACGCTATACCGAGACG
>CABUTL010000089.1 GCA_902494375.1 uncultured Collinsella sp. | reverse complement strand
GATACAAGTTCCGCACGAGCCGAAGGCCACTTAATGTGGCCTTCGTGCGAGCAGGACTGTTCGCAGTAGCGAGCAAAGCCCCAAGCCGCGTCCGCCAGTAACGCTTACGAGAAGTCAGCAACCTGAGCAGTCAGCGCCGCCAGGATCTCCTTGAGCTCAGCTGCACGGTCCCTCTTCTTCTGGACCACCGCGGGCGCAGCCTTGGCCACAAAGCCCTCGTTGGCGAGCGTCTTCTCGCAGCCGGCAAGCTCCTTCTGGGCCGCGGCAATCTCCTTCTCCAAGCGTGCCTTCTCGGCCGAAAGATCAACCTTGCCCTCGAGCACCACAAAGACCTCGACGCCACTGTCGACCACGGCGATGCTCGCGGCCGGCTTCTCAACGTCGGTACCCATGACCAGCGAAGCCGTGTTGGCCAGCGGCTCGATGGTCGAGCGCAGGCTCTCGAGCTTCTCGATGTCCTCGGCACCGGCGCGCACGACCACGTCGAGCTCGGCCTTGGGGCTCAAGCGATAACGCGAACGGGTGGCGCGGGCGGCAGACACGACGGTGCGGCACAGCTCAAACGCGCGCTCGGCGGGCTCATCGACATACTTGGCGTAGTCGGCGGGCTCCGGCCACTTGGCGATCATGAGCGCCTCGGCGCGGTCCACGTTGCCCTCGGCGTCCAGATCGAGCACGCTCGCCGGCATGTTGTCCCAAATCTCCTCGGTGACAAACGGCATGAGCGGGTGCATCAGGCGAATGGAGGTGTCGAGCACAAAGATCAGGTTGCGCTGAGCCTGCAGACGACCCTCACCCTTCAGGCGGGCCTTGGTGACCTCGACGTACCAGTCGCAGACCTCGTTCCAGAAGAACTGCTGCACGCCGCGGGCCATGTCGCCAAAGGTGTAGTTCTCGATGCCCTCGGTGACCATCTTCACGGCCTTGGCCAGGCGGCTGAACATCCAAGCGTCGGCCGGCGTCTCAACGACGGGCTCGCCAGGCGTGTAGCCCTCCATGTTCATGAGCAGGAAGCGGCTGGCGTTCCAGATCTTGGTCACAAACGACTTGGCCTGCTCGGTGCGCGGGCTGTCGATAAGCTTCTTGGTCTTCTTGTCGATGTTCGCGTCGAACTTAACATCCTGGTTGTTGGTGCACAGCGTGAGCAGGTTGTAACGCATGGCGTCGGCACCGTACATGCCAATGAGGTCCATGGGGTCAACACCGTTGCCCTTGGACTTGGACATGCGGCTGCCGTCCTTGGCAAGGATCGTCGGGTAGATGACGACGTCCTTAAACGGCACCTCGTCCAGGAAATACAGCGAACTCATGACCATGCGGGCGACCCACAGCGCGATGATGTCGCGTGCGGTGACGAGCGCCGTCGTGGGGTGATGCCCCTCGAGCAGCTCCGGCTTTTGCGGCCAGCCCTGCGTGGCGAAGGTCCACAGCTGCGAGCTGAACCAGGTATCCAGCACGTTCTCGTCCTGATGCACGTGATGGCCGCCGCACTTGGGGCACACGTCGGTGTCCTCGGTCAGGGCGTCCTCCCAGCCGCAGTCCTCGCAGTAGAACACGGGGATGCGGTGGCCCCACCACAGCTGGCGCGAGATGCACCAGTCCTTGAGGTTCTCCATCCAAGTGGTGTAGGTCTGAGTCCAGCGCGCGGGGTGGAAGGTGACCTTGCCGGAGTTGACGGCGTCGAGCGCCGGCCCCTTGAGTTTGTCGACGGCCACAAACCACTGCTCAGAAAGCCACGGCTCAAGCGCGGCGTCGCAGCGGTAGCAGTGCATGACGGAGTGGTCGAGCTCTTCGACGTGGTCGAGCAAGTCATGCTCCTCAAACCACTTGATGACCGCCTCGCGGCACTCATCGCGGTTCATGCCGGTGAACTCGCCGTAGCCCTCGACGACCACTGCGTGCTCGTCGAAGATGTTGATCTGCGGCAGGTCGTGGGCCTGACCCATAGCGTAGTCGTTGGGGTCGTGGGCCGGGGTGACCTTAACGAAGCCGGAGCCAAAGTTGGCGTCGACGTGCCAATCCTCAAAGATGGGGATCTCGCGGTCGACGATGGGGAGCTTGACAGTCTTGCCTACAAAGGCAGCCTTCTCGGGGTCCTTCGGGGAAACGGCGACGCCCGTGTCGCCGAGCATGGTCTCGGGGCGCGTGGTGGCGACGACGATGTAGTCCTGGCCGTTGACCGGCTCGGTCAGCGGGTAGCGCAGGTGCCACAGGTGGCCCTTCTCGTCCTTGTACTCGGCCTCGTCGTCCGAGATAGCGGTAGTGCAGTTGGGGCACCAGTTGACGATGCGCTTGCCGCGATAGATCAGGCCGTCGTGGTACCAGTCGCAGAAGACCTTGCGCACGGCCTGGGCATAGTCCTCGTCCATGGTAAAGCGTTCGTTGTCGAAGTCGACGGAGCAGCCCATACGCTTGATCTGCTCGACGATGATGCCGCCGTACTCGTGGGTCCAATCCCAGCAGGCGTCGACAAACTTGTCGCGACCGATCTCCAGGCGGCTGATACCCTCGCTCTTGAGCTTCTTGTCGACCTTGGTCTGCGTGGCGATACCGGCGTGATCGGTGCCCAGCACCCAGCGCGTGGACTTGCCGCGCATGCGGGCCATACGGACGATGGCGTCCTGGATGGAGTCGTCGGTGGCATGGCCCATGTGGAGCTTGCCGGTCACGTTGGGAGGCGGAATGGTGACGGTGCAGTCGCCCACGCCCTCACGGCGCTTGTAGTAGCCGCCGTCGAGCCACTTCTGCAGGATCGCCGGCTCGTTGGTCGACGGATCGTAGTTCTTGGGCATCTCTTCCATATATCTCTCCCTGTCCCGCCGGGGAGGAATGTAGGCCCGATTTTCGCTCGGTCAGGTCCTGGGCTCGCTCGAAGACCACATTAAGTGGTCTTCGGCTCGTGCGGAATCTACGAAAATCGGGCCTACATTCCTCCCCTTAGGTATCGATTACTTCAGTCTGATATGACTTCGCTGAGGCTTAAACAAACACACAGAATAACACAGGTAGTTGGGGTTATTGCGTATATATAAAATAGCCTCCGACCGCGGGTGGTCGGAGGCTATTTGCAAACACGTTTTAGGCTGGTTTAGCCGTAGATGCGCTGGGGCTGTTCTTCGCCCTTTACGGAGGCTTCGGTCACGACGACCTTGGAAACGCCCTCCTCGCTGGGGAGGTCGAACATCGTCTGCTGCAGCACGTCCTCGCAGATGGCACGCAGGCCGCGGGCGCCGGTCTTGCGGGCAAGCGCCATGCGGGCGATCTCGTGCAGGGCCGCGTCCTCAAACTCAAGCTCAACGTCCTCGAGCTGGAACATCTTGCGGTACTGACGCACCACGGCGTTCTTGGGCTCGGTCAGGATCGACACCAGATCGTCCTCGTCGAGCGCCTGCGTCTGGGTGACGACGGGCGTACGTCCCACGAACTCGGGAATCATGCCAAAGGCGTTGAGGTCCTGCGGGAGCACCTGACGAAGCAGATCGTTCTCGTCGACCGAGGTGGGGCCGGCGATCTCGGAGTTAAAGCCCACGCCCTTGTTGCCCACGCGGTCGGCGATGATCTTATCCAGACCCACAAAGGCACCGCCGCAGATGAACAGGATGTTCGTCGTGTCGATCTGCAGCAGCTCCTGCTGGGGATGCTTGCGGCCGCCGGTGGGCGGAACGCTGGCCACCGTGCCCTCAAGAATCTTAAGCAGTGCCTGCTGAACTCCCTCGCCCGAGACATCGCGGGTGATGGAGAGGTTCTCGGCCTTGCGGGCGATCTTGTCGATCTCGTCCACGTAGATAATGCCAACCTGCGCGCGCTCGATATCGCCATCGGCGGCGTTGATGAGCTTGAGCAGGATGTTCTCCACGTCCTCGCCCACATAGCCGGCCTCGGTGAGCGCGGTGGCATCGGCGATGGCAAACGGCACCTCGAGGATGCGCGCGAGCGTCTGGGCCAACAGGGTCTTGCCGGTACCGGTGGGACCGAGCAGCAAGATATTGGACTTGGCGAGCTCCACCTCATCCATATCATCGTCGAGCTGCGAGTCAAAACCGTCGTCAAAGGCAGACACCGCGGCGCCGCCCTCGATCACGCGGCGATAGTGGTTGTACACGGCCACCGACATGGCGCGCTTGGCGTCCTCCTGACCCATGACATAGGCAGAAAGCTCGTCATAGATCTCGTGCGGCGTCGGCACGTGCGTGATGACCTGGCGATCATCCTCGAGCTCAAAGCCCTCGGTCTCGGGGTCCACGGCGGGCTGGGATGCAGCCTGGCCGTGGTCGTTGAGGAAGCCCGGCAGCTTGCCGTTGCGGGCAGCATCCATAAAGTCCGAAGCCAGCGATTCCTCCAGGATCTCGGAGCAGGCGGCGACGCACTCGTCACAGATAAAAATATTGGTCGGGCCCTTTACGAGGCGACGAACCTGCCCCTGCTCTTTTCCGCAGAAGGAGCAACGGATGGGGTTGCCGTTCTCGTCAAAGTTGTCCTGCATGTTTCCTGCCATCCTAGGCGTCCTTCGCGGCGAGATCGCGCGAGGTGACGATACGGTCGATCAGACCGTAGTCGAGGGCCTCGGAAGCGGTCAGGTAGTTGTCGCGCTCGGTATCGGCCTGGACCTTCTCGATGGGCTGGCCCGAGGCGTCGGACAGGATCTGGTTGAGCTCGCGGCGAGTCTTCTTGATCTCCTCGGCAACGATCTCGATCTCAGTCTGCTGACCCTGAGCACCGCCGCTGGGCTGGTGAATCATGACCTTGGAGTGCGGCAGGCAGAAGCGCTTGCCCTTGGCGCCGGCCGAAAGCAGCACGGCGGCCATGGACGCGGCCATACCGACGCAAATGGTGGAGACCTGCGGCTTAATGAAGTTCATGGTGTCCAGAATCGCCAGGCCGGAGTAGACCTCGCCGCCGGGCGAATTGATGTAGAGCGAGATATCCTTCTCTGCATCCTGGCTCTCAAGATGCAGCAGCTGGGCAACGACCAGGTTGGCGCTGACGGAGTTGATCTCCTCGCCCAAGAAGATGATGCGGTCGTTGAGCAGGCGCGAATAGATATCGTAGCTGCGCTCGCCGCGCGGCGTCTGCTCGATAACGTATGGCACGAGGGCGGAATCGAACTTAGCGATCATACGCATCTCCATTTCTCTCTTGCGGACCAAATTGGTTCTAGATAAACGTACGGTGCCCGCATGCTATGCATTGGCTGGCACCGTACGAAGCAACCGGATAACCGGTGTATAACTTTACCCCATCACGGGCGCACCCATGCGCTCGCAGGCAAGGTGGCGAGAATTACTCGGCGTCCTTGGCGGTCTCGTCGACCTCGGTCACCTTGGCGTTCTCGACCAGGTGGTCGACGGCCTTGGAGCGACGGATGGACTCGCGGACAGCAGGCATACGGCCATCGGCGATAAACTCGGCCTTGGAAGCCTCGACGTCCTTGACGCCAGCCTTCTCGAACTCTGCGTTGATGTCGTCCTCGGTGACCTCGATCTTGAGCTCACGGGCGAGGGCGTCGAGCGCCAGGGACTCGCGGGCAACGTCGTTGGCCTGCTTGTGCAGGTCGCCGACGAACTGCTCCATGGTCAGGCCGGAAGCCGGCAGCCAGGTGTCGAGGGTCATGCCGCGGGCAGCGAGGTTGGACAGGAAGTTCTGGCCAAGTTCCTCAAAGACGGACTGCTCGTAGTCGGCGTCCATCTCGTCGAGCTGCAGACGCTCGGCGAGAGCGGCGACGCAACGGTTCTCCTTCTCGGCCGGGAGGCGGGAAGCCTTGTCCTGCTCGATCTCGATCTTGATGGCGTCGCGCATAGCGTCGATGCTGTCGAAACCAAAGTCGGACTTGACGAGCTCGTCGGTGAGCTCGGGGGTGTTGCGGACCTTGATGCCCTTGACGGTGACCTCGACGGTGTGGGTCTCGGCCTCCTCGCCCTCGTCAGTCCAGGTGACGGACTTGACGTCGTCAACGTTAGCGCCGATCAGGGCCTCGTTGAACTCCTTGGGGTTGCTATCGCTACCGGCGATGAGCATGCGGCCCTCGGCGGCAAAGTTGTCGGCGTTCTCGACGGCCTTGAGGTCGACAGTGACGTAATCCTCGGCCTCGACGGCGCGACCCTCGACGTCCTCAAAGGTGGCACGGTAGTTGAGGAGCATCTCGACCTGGTTGTTGATCTCGGACTCGGTGACCTCCGCAGGGGGCATCTCGATCTCGACGGCGTCGAAGGAGGAGAGCTCAGCGGCGGGACGCAGGGAGAACTCGACGGTGTAGGTGTAGTCCTCGTGATCCTTGGCGAGGTCGAGGTCCTTGTAGTCACCGTTCTTGGTGGGGACGATGTCCAGCTCGTTGAGGACGGCGGGCTC
>CABUTL010000088.1 GCA_902494375.1 uncultured Collinsella sp. | reverse complement strand
TTTTGCGGGCCTCTTTGCGTTGCTAAGGGGCCATGGTCTGTCGATAAATAAAGCGCCCGCTTGCGGGGGAGCAAGCGGGCGCCTGTGAGCGAATATGTTTGCGGCGAGAGCCGTGATGAGCGGTGGGGTGGCGACTAGTTGGTCGTACCGGAATCGTCGCCCGTGCCCGAGCCAGAGCCCGAACCCGAACCAGAAAGTGCGACCGTCAGCGTAATCGTGCTGTCGGTGGACTGCTTGCCGGTGGGGGAGACGCCCGTAACGGTGGCGTTTTCGTTGCCGCTCACGGGGTTACCGTTCTGATCGCAGAATGCGATGTTGTAGAACCCGGCGTTGTTGAGCGCGGTAACGGCGGCGGAGATGCTCTTGCCGTACAGGTTGCCCGGAACGCTGGCTTTGCCGGACTTCTTGGCAATGACGACGGTAATCGTGGCGCCAGGCTTCTGCTTGCCGCTGGGGTTCCAGCTAATCACGGTGCCCTCGGTAACCGAATCGTTCTCCTGGTAGCTCACGTCGACGCCAAAGCCTGCCATATCGAGGGCGTTGCGCGCCTGGGCCTCGGTCATGTCGGTCAGATCGGGGACGGAGGTGGTGTCAGGACCGCTGGAGACCTTGTACGAGATGGTCGTGCCCTTCTCGACTTCCTTACCGGGTTCGGTGCCCTGCTCAAAGACCTGGCCCTCATCGGCCTCGTTGGCCTCCTCGGAGGCGTTGCCCTTCAGGCCAACGCTTGCCAGCGCGGCTTCTGCCTGGTCCTTGGTCAGGCCGACAAGCCGGGGAACCTCAACCTTCTCGGAGGGCTTGGGGCCCTTGGAGATTACCAGGTTCACCTTGGTGCCCTTGGCCTTCTTGGTTTTGCCGTTGGGCGTCTGCTCGGCGACCTTGCCCTCGTCGATATCGTCGTTGTAGCTTTGGTCGATGGTGCCGACCTCGAGGCCGGCTTCCTTGATCTGCTCGACAGCAGTCTGCTGGTCCTTGCCCAGCACATCGGGCACGGTGACCTGCTCGCCGCCAAAGAGTCCTGTGGCAAAGGCCACCACGATACCGATGACGGCAACGGCTGCCACCACGGCGGCGATGATCTTGTTCTTGTTGGATTTGGGCTTTTCGACCTCGTAGGAGCCGGTGGAGCCCGAAACCGAGCTACGAGCGGTATTCTGGCCGCTCACGCCCGAGACGGGACGTACCATGGCGCGCGTCTGATCGGAAAGCTCGCGGGTCTTGGTGGCACCCAGGTCGCCGGCGGCACCGATGATGCGCGTGGGCTCCGAGACATTGACGGCACGGCCGGACAGATAGCTGTTAAGCACCTGGCGCAGCTCGTCGGCTGTCTGGAAGCGGTTTGCCGGGTCCTTCTCCATGCACTTGAGGATGATGCGCTCAAGGTCGGCATCGACGCCGGAGTTGATCTGGCTCGGCGGGATGGGGAGCTCGTTGACCTGCTTGAGCGCGACCGAGATGGCGTCGTCGCCGTCAAAGGGCACGCGGCCGGTGGCGCACTCGTACATGACGACACCCAGCGAGTAGATATCCGAGGTGGGGCCGAGGTCCTGGCCGCGGGTCTGCTCGGGGCTTACATAGTGGGCGGTGCCCAGAACGTTGTTATCCTGCGTGAGGTGGCTGTTCTTGGCGCGTGCGATGCCAAAATCCATTACCTTGATGTTGCCGTCGGGTAGCACCATGATGTTTTGCGGCTTAATGTCGCGGTGGATGATCTCGTGCTTGTGTGCGACCGAAAGTGCGGAGCTGATCTGCGAGCCGATCTGCGCGACCTTCTTGGGATCGAGGGCGCCGTGGCTCTTGATGCCGCTCTTAAGGTCGGTACCGCGCAGGTACTCCATGACGATGTAATAGGTGTCGCCGTCCTTGCCCCAGTCGTAGACGCCCACGATATAGGGGGAGGACAGGCCGGCAGCTGCCTGAGCCTCCTGTTTAAAGCGGGCGGCGAAGGTGGCGTCGCCGGCATACTGCGGCAGCATGATCTTGACGGCAACCGTGCGGTCGAGGACCTGATCCTGTGCACGGAAGACGGTCGCCATACCGCCCGTTCCCACCTTATCCTTGAGGAGGTATCTTCCCCCGAGGACCCTCTGTTCCATTCCTGCTCCTAACATAACTATTCGCTCAACGATGTGTGTAGTACCAGATGTGTGGCCGCTGGGGCCGTGTGGCGCGTTGCCGCTAGCTCATCGGCCGCGGCGCGCCATAAGTATCCGCTTTGATCATGGGCATCACGCTCCCTGTGCGGCGAGCGCCGCGGTCAGGACGATGCCGGCAATCTTGGCCGCCTTGACGTCGTGTTTGTCGTAATCCTCCAGGGCTACCGAGATGGCAACCGTGGGTGAATCGTAAGGTGCAAAGCCAACAAACGTAGAGTTGACGTTGGTGCCGCCGGTCTCGGGCGAACCGGTCTTGCCGGCAACCTTGACGCCCGGAATCTGGGCATCGGTGCCGGTACCGGACTGGACGACGGCGAGCATGGCCTGCTTGACCTGGTCGGCCGTGGCGGAGCTGACGGCCTGACCCAGCGAGCGGGACTGCGTGGTCTTAACAACGGTTCCGTCCGGGGCGAGTATCTGGGACACAAAGAACGGGTCCATGACCACGCCGCTGTTGGCGATAGCGGCGGCGATCACGCAATTCTGCATAACGGTGGTCTGCGGGCCAGGCGTGTGGTCCATGCCGACGGGCTGGCCGGCGCCTGCCCAAGCGGTCTCCCACTCGGTCATAAGCGACGGATCGGCCATGATGGAAGCCGCGGTGGTCAGATCCTGACCGAGCTTTTGACCGTAGCCAAAGGCGTTGGCAAACTGGACGAGCGAGCTGGCGCCAATCTCGTTGGCCACCTGGCCAAAGACGACGTTGGACGACACGGCGAAGGCCTGCTGCAGGCTGATGGTGCCGTAGCTCTCGTTGGCATAGTTGGTGACCGGCGCGTTTCCGATGTCCATGGAGCCGGGCGCCTGGTACGTGCTGGTAAGGCTGGCGGTGCCGGTTTCGAGCGCCGCGGAGAGTGTGACGACCTTAAAGGTCGAGCCCGGGGTGTACAGCGCGTCCATGGCACGGTCGTACATGGAGCCGTCCTCGCCGCCGCCCGACTGGAGCAGCGCATCGATGTTGGTGTTGTCGTAGGTGGGCGAGCTCGCGCACGCAAGGACCGCACCGGTGCGCGGATCCATGACCACCACAGCGCCCTTAAAGCCCTTGAGCGCCTGCTCGGCAGCCGTCTGGATGCGCGAGTCGATGGTGAGCTTGGCGGTATTGCCCGGCTGGGTCTGCCCCGCGAGCGACGCGATGGCGTTGTTCCAGCTGGAGTAATCCTTGGAGCCGGTGAGCGTATCGTTCATGACGCTCTCGATGCCGGCGGTGCCGTATTGCTGACTCACGTAGCCCACCACGTGCGCGGCCATGTTGCCGTTGGGGTAGGAACGGGCGTAGGTGCCGTCCTCCTGCTGCAGCGACTCGGCTAGCGTCACGCCGTCGGACGTGATGATGGAGCCACGCTGGATGTACTTGGAGCGGGCGATGGTGTGGTTGTTGGTCGGCATGTCCTGGTAGTCCTTCGCCTTGATGACCTGGACATAGGTAAGGTTGCCGATAAGGATGGCGAACAGCGCCGTAAAGGCAAACACGGCACGAGTCAGACGGTTGGCAAGTGCCACGCGGCCGAGCACGCCGGACTCTGGCGTGTCGAGCAGGCGACGACGCATGCGAGAACCCGCGGAGTGGTTGCCGTGGCCGTAGGAAGGTGCGCTGGCAAAACGCGTACCGGTCGGGGAAGCGGCGGATGCGACCTGGTCATCGGTGATGGCGGCCATGGTGCCGGTGCCGGTGAGCTCGGCTTCGCGTCCGGTTGCCTCGTCGCCGGCGCGCAGCAGCAGCGCGACGATGATAAAGCTCGCCAGCAGCGAGGAGCCGCCCTGGCTCATAAAGGGCAGGGTGACGCCGGTCAGCGGGATCAGGCGGGTTACGCCGCCAACGATTAAGAATGCCTGGAAGCTGATGGCCGCCGTAAGGCCGGTCGCGCTAAAGGCGGCAAGGTCGGACTTGGCGCGGGCTGCCGTGGTGAGGCCACGCACGGCAAAAAGCATAAACAGGATGAGCACGGCGCCGCCGCCCAAAAGGCCCATTTCCTCGCCGATGGCCGAGAAGATAAAGTCGGACTCGACGACGGGGATGTTGTTTGCCATGCCGTTGCCAATGCCGACGCCAACCAGGCCGCCGTCAGCCAGCGAGTAAAGTGACTGTACGATCTGGTAGCCCTGGCCCTGGGCGTCCTTAAACGGATCGGCCCAGATCTGGAAACGCACCTGCACGTGCGACAGGAACTTGTAGGCGCCCACGGCTCCAACGGCCAGCAGCGCAAGGCCGATGATGACGTACGAAAAGCGTCCCGTGGCAACATAGAGCATCAGCAAAAAGATGGTGTAGAACAGGACGGCCGAGCCCAGGTCGCGTTCGAAGACGACGATGAGCAGGCACACGCCCCACACGGCAAACAGCGGCAGCAGCAGGCGGAAGCGCGGAATCTTGAGGCCCAGGACCTTGCGGTTGGAGATGGAGAGCAGCTCGCGGT
Source organism: uncultured Collinsella sp. (assembly GCA_902494375.1). GTDB lineage: Bacteria > Actinomycetota > Coriobacteriia > Coriobacteriales > Coriobacteriaceae > Collinsella. Next base: position 1,788 of record CABUTL010000088.1, on the reverse strand, counting down.
TCTCGGCCAGATAGCCTGCCAGGAACAGGACGATGAAGACCTTGGCGAACTCGCCGGGCTGGATGGTGAAGCCCGCGATGCGAATCCACAGCTTGGAGCCCGAAATCGTGGTGCCGATAAAGATCGGCAGCATCAGCAGGATGATGCCGATAATGCCAAAGGTGTACTTGTAGCGCATGACCACGTCGAGGTTCTTGACCAGTGCGAGCGTTCCCACCATGAGCGCCACCGAGACAAACAAGATGATGAGCTGCGAGATGGCGAGGTCGGGGGCTAGGCGCGTCACGAATGTGATGCCGATGCCCGAGAGCACAAAGACGATGGGCAGGATGGCGGGGTCGGCGCCGGGCGCCAGGATGCGCACGGCGATATGCGCCGCGGAGAAGGCGGCGAACAGGCCGATCGGCACGGCGAGCGTCTCAAAGGAAATCGTGGCACCCGCGGTGAGCACGTACATCGCATAGAGCAGGATGACGGGGAACGCCGAGGCGATGAGCAAGAGCAGTTCGGTGTTGCGGCGACTCATAAGCGGCACTCCCTTTCTAATTCTTATCGGAGGCTTCGGCCTCGGCTGACTGTTCGGCGGTTTTCTCGGAATCTGACTCGGAGGTGGATTTCTGATCGGTGTTGTCGCGAATCGTTTGCGCGTCAATCACCTGACGGGTCTGCTCCTCGTCAATCTGATGGCGGTACTTGGAAATGGTGTCCTGCGCATCGTCGACATTCGTTTGCGGAATGCCTGCCTTCAGGCGGTTTTGCGTGTCTTCGGGCAGGTCGGACAGTTTGATACTGGTTTCGCTCTCGAGCCAGTGGAGTTCGACCCCGAGCGTCTTGCCGGGCAGGCCGCGCCAGACGGCGACATTGCCGTGGTAGGTTCCCAAGTAATAGGAGCCGGTGACGCCCGTGTATGCCCAGATGCCTGCTACCAGCACAAAGACAAGGGCCAAGATGGCGGCGATGGTGACATTGCGGCGTCGGAGGCGTTTTGCCTCGCGCATGACGCCGTCGTCGACCAGGTCGACGACCACCACGGTCACATTGTCGTGGCCGCCGGCGGCGAGCGCCGCGTCCACCAAGTTGTCGACACAGATCTGTGCGGTCGAGGACTGCGTAGCGATGTTCTCGATATCGCTATCGGGAATCATGCTCGAAAGACCGTCGGAGCACAGAATCAGGCGGTCGCCTTCCTCGATGTGCAGGGTAAAGTGGTCGGCATACATGGCGGGATCCGAGCCCAGCGCGCGGGTGATGACCGAGCGGTTGGGGTGGACGCGGGCCTCGTCGGCCGTAATCTCGCCGGCATCCACGAGCTCCTCCACGTAGGAGTGGTCGCGGGTCACACGGATGAGCGTGCCCTCGTGGAGCAGGTAGGCGCGCGAGTCGCCCACGTGGGCGATGGCGAGCGTGTCGTTTTCGATGTAGGCACAGGTGGCCGTGCATCCCATGCCGGGTTTGCCCAGACCGTTGAGGGCGGCCTCGATCACGGCAGCGTTGGCGGCCTCGACGGCTGCGGCCAGGCGCGCGGCGTCGACGGACTGCGGCGCCGTCTTGGCGATGGTCTCGACGGCGATGGAGGATGCCACCTCGCCGGCGGCGTGTCCTCCCATGCCGTCGCACACGCAAAAGAGCGGCGACTGCACCAGATAGGAGTCCTCATTGTGCGGGCGTACACATCCGACGTCGGAGCGGGCGCCCCACATAAGCTGCGTGGTGGTGCCGGCGTCGTAGGTCGAATCGGTCTCGATGCGCTCGTCAGTCAGCGGCTCGAAGCTCATGGTCGAGCCGGGA